>SKFV01000338.1 GCA_007117785.1 Pseudomonas sp. | reverse complement strand
GGGGTTTTACTTTGTGGGGCGAAAAGCCAGGAAAGGGGTGAGAGTCCCGGTGTGCCGGCCAAGTCATCGTCAAGCGCCTATACTGAATCGCCCCGTTCTGGAAACAGATCGGGGCTTTTCTTTGCGTGCTACAAAGCTTTCTTATGCTTTATCGTTTCAAGTAATAAGCAAATCCGTCTAATGTAGTTATTGTTCTATACCAATGGATTCAGTACCCTTTATTGCCCTATCACACGGTATTGAGCCGTGTTGATCATCGTTATATTCAGGAGGCTGTATGTCAGGTTTTATCAAGCGTGCCGGACGCTGGGCTGGCGTTTTAATGGTCGCTGGTGCGGCTATGAGTGCTGCACAGGCAGCTGACCGCCAGTTGCTCAACTCCTCCTATGATATTGCTCGTGAGTTATTTTCGGCCTATAACGAAAAATTTGCCGAGCATTGGAAAGCAGAGAAAGGTGAGACGGTCGAAATCCGCCAGTCACACGGCGGCTCTTCGCGTCAGGCGCAAGCCATCATCCAGGGTTTGCGCGCAGATGTGGTGACCTACAATCAGGTCACTGATGTGGATATTCTGCATGAGCGCGGCAACCTGATTCCGGCCGATTGGCGTGAGCGTCTGCCGAATGCCAGCTCGCCTTACTATTCCACCATGGCTTTCCTGGTGCGTGAAGGTAACCCGAAGAATATCCAGAACTGGGATGACCTGGCGCGTGATGATGTCAGCTCTGTATTGCCTAACCCGAAGACGTCAGGCAATGGCCGTTACACCTACCTGGCAGCCCTCGGGTATGCGCAGCAGACGTATGGCGATGATCAGGAAAGTATCGACAACTTCCTGCGTACCATGCTGGGCAACGTAGCTGTCTTTGATACCGGCGGCCGTGGCGCCACTACTACCTTTGTTGAGCGTGGCATTGGTGATGTGCTGCTGACCTTCGAGTCGGAAGTGAACAATATTGTTGATGAACATCCACAACATGGTTTTCAGGTAGTAGTGCCCAAGGTCAGCTTCCTGGCTGAGTTCCCGGTAGCCTGGATTGATCGCAACGTTGAGCGTAACAACAACGAAGAACTGGCCAAGGCGTATCTCGAGTATCTGTACCACGAAGATTCGCAGCGTTTGCTGGCCGGCTTCCACTACCGCGTTCACAACGAAACGGTTCAGGCCGAGTTTGCCGATCGCTTCCCGGAGCTTCAGTTGCTGCCGATCGAAGAGATCGCAGGTGACTGGGAAACCGCCATGCGTGAGCATTTCGCCAGTGGTGCCAAGCTGGATCAATTGCAGCGACGCTGAACAGGATAGTCTGATCCAATGAGTCAATCTGTCGTCAGCCGCACGCTGACAGGACTCGGCAACCCCGGCAAGCGCGTCTTGCCGGGGTTTGCCTTGAGTATGGGCATCTCGTTGCTGTTTATCAGTATCGTTTTGCTGTTGCCGCTGACCGGCCTGGTGATGCAAACGGCGGACATGTCGCTGGCAGAATTCTGGGCTGTGGTGACTGATGAACGGGTAATGGCCTCCTACAAGGTAACCCTGTGGGCTGCGCTGATTGCCTCATTGTTCAACGGTGTGGTTGGCTTGCTCCTGGCCTGGGTACTGGTTCGCTACGAGTTTCCCGGCAAGCGCATCATGGATGCCTTGATGGATTTGCCTTTTGCATTGCCGACCGCGGTAGCCGGTATTACTCTGGCGGCGCTGTTCTCGCAAAATGGCTGGTATGGATCGGTACTGGCCGAGCTGGGCATCCAGGTGGCCTTTACGCCGATTGGTATCATTGTCGCCATGTCCTTTACCAGCCTGCCTTTTGTCGTGCGTACCGTGCAGCCGGTGCTGGAAGACTTTGCCCCGGAAGATGAGGAAGCGGCGGTTACTCTGGGGGCATCGGATCTTACCGTGTTTACCCGCATCCTGTTCCCGAGTATCTGGCCGGCACTGATGACCGGTATCGCGCTGTCATTTACCCGCAGTCTGGGTGAGTTCGGTGCCATTATCTTTATTGCCGGTAATATGCCTTACGTCAGTGAGGTAACCAGTTTGATGATTTTTGTGCGTTTGCAGGAGTATGACTATGCTGCCGCAAGTGCCATCGCGGCGGTGGTATTGATTGCCTCGCTGATTCTGCTGCTAAGCATCAATCTCTGGCAGGCGCGTTATTTGCGCCGCCTGCATGGCCGCTAGGAGACGATGATGCAGACACATGGCAAATTGCGCATTGGTGACAGCCCCCTGGTGAAGTGGAGTCTGATCGGCCTGGCTGCCTTGCTGACCGCCCTGATTCTGGTTGTGCCCTTGGCCGCCATTTTTATCCAGGCCTTCTCGGGTGGTGCGGAAACCTACTGGAACAACCTGACTGATAGCTATACCCGGCACGCCATCATGCTCACTCTCCTGGTGGCAGCGCTAACGGTGCCGATCAATCTGGTGTTTGGCGTATTTCTCGCCTGGCTGGTGACCCGTTTTGAGTTTCCGGGGCGCAAGGCACTGATTACCCTGATTGATATTCCCTTCGCTGTGTCGCCGGTGGTGGCCGGTCTGCTCTATTTGCTGCTGTACGGCAGTAATGGCTGGCTGGGTGGCTGGTTGATGAATCATGACGTACAGCTCATGTTTTCCTGGCCGGGGATTGTCATGGTTACGGTCTTTGTAACCTGTCCTTTCGTTGCTCGTGAGCTGATTCCGCTGATGCAGCAGCAGGGCCATGAAGAAGAGGAAGCCGGGGTGATACTTGGCGCTTGTGGCTGGCAGCTGTTTCGTCGTGTCACCCTGCCCAACATCCAGTGGGCACTGATTTACGGCGTGGTGCTGACCAATGCACGAGCGGTGGGTGAGTTCGGTGCGGTGTCTGTTGTATCGGGCAATATTCGTGGTGCGACCAATACGCTGCCACTGCATGTTGAACTCTTGTACCAGGATTACAACGTAGTCGGGGCCTTCACCAGCGCCTCGCTGCTGGCCGGGATTGCCATGCTTACACTGCTGGTGAAAAGCTTTGTCGAATGGCGCCAGGCGCGTCACCGGGAACCCTTGAACATGATCGTGGATGGTCGCGGATGAGTATCAGCCTGCAAGGTATTGATGAGTCCTTTGGCAACTTTAAAGCGCTGGATAACATCCAGCTGGAAATTGCTGATGGTCAGTTGCCCGGATTGCTCGGGCCTTCCGGCTCGGGC
>SKFV01000031.1 GCA_007117785.1 Pseudomonas sp. | reverse complement strand
GCCTGAACACCCTGGATCTGATTCCACAGCTGGCTGCCATGGGTATTGCGGCAGTGAAAATCGAGGGCCGCCAGCGAAGCCCGGCCTACGTCGAGCAGGTCACCCAGGTCTGGCGGCAGGCGCTAGATGCCTATGCTGCAAACCCGGACGCCTTTGTGGTTGACGACCTGTGGATGCGCCGCCTGGCTGCACTGTCAGAGGGTAGTCAGACGACACTGGGCGCTTATCAGCGCGCCTGGCAATAGGAGGAGGCTGACCATGCGACTGAGTCTTGGGCCGGTACTGTTTTACTGGTCACGCCAGCAGCTGCTGGATTTTTACGCCGAAATGGCGGAACAGCCGCTGGATGTGATTTATCTGGGGGAAACGGTCTGCAGTAAGCGACGGACACTGTCGCTGGATGACTGGTTGGGGCTGGCGCGTGATTTACGCGAGCATAGCGGGGTCGAGGTGGTGCTCTCCGGTCTGGCGCTGATCGAGGCGGGGTCGGAACGTGCCAGCCTGCGTCGCTTGTGCGGCAATGGTGAGTTGCGTGTCGAGGCCAATGATATGGGTGCGGTTCAGATGCTCAGCGAGCAGGGCCTGCCTTTTGTCGGTGGCCCGTCATTGAATGTGTACAACGCCTTTGCTCTGGCTGAACTGCAGGCGGCAGGGATGCAGCGTTGGGTACCACCGGTTGAATGTTCTGCTGTCCTGCTGCAGGCATTGCTGGATCAGTGCCGACAGCAGCATATCAGCCTGCCCGAGCTGGAAGTGTTTGCCTGGGGCTATTTGCCGCTGGCTTACTCGGCGCGCTGCTTTACCGCACGTGCCGAGCAGCGGCCCAAGGATAACTGTGATTTTGTCTGCCAGTACTACCCCGAGGGGCTGCCCTTATTGACCCAGGAAGGTCAGCCGTTGTTTACCCTCAACGGTATTCAGACCCTGTCGGCCGGTGTCTGCAACCTGCTGGCCGAGTATCCACAACTGCAACAGATGGGGGTAGATATGCTGCGCTTGAGCCCGCGCCTGCAGGCCATGCCGCAGGTCATTGCCTATTTTGATCAGGTGCGCCACGATGGCGAGCCGCCACTGGTGGTGGATGGCTGCAATGGCTACTGGTATGGCCAGGCCGGTATGTTGCGGGTGGAGGAGGCCGGGTTATGCTGACGTCAGTTCGGGCATCGCCGGCAACCCTGGGTATCCGGCTGATATCGCAGTTGTTACCGATAAGCCGTTTGATGCCCTTTGCCGTGCAGCAGGCACTGCTCGAGCCACTGTTGGACCGTCTATTGGCCGGGCCCTTGGCTGCCGGGGAGCTGGATATGCTGCGCGGGCGCTGGCTGCAATTGACGGTAACCGATCTGGGCTTGAGCTGGTGCGTCAGCCGTGATCGTCAGGGCCTGCGTATCCGCCAGAACCCGGTAGCGGATGCCTGTATCAGCGGGGATTGGCGGGACTTTTTCTTGCTGGCCAGTCGGCAGGAGGATGCAGATAACCTGTTTTTCTGCCGTCGCTTGCAGCTCTCGGGTGATACCGAATTGGGTCTGGCAGTGAAAAATCTGCTCGACAGCCTGGACCCCGAGCATTTGCCGCCGCGACTGTGGCGCAGCCTGCAAGCGCTGGGGCAAGCAGCTCAGAGGCTTTGATCAGGGCCTGTCACTGATTGCTCAATACAGGGGCGCCACGTTTGGCTGCGCCCGCCACAATCTGCGCCAGGGTATCCCAGGGTGAGCCGGGTTGCAGGCCCTTTATCTGTTCATCGACCTGTTGTGCCTGCCGCAACCAACTGGACCACTGGTTGGCCGGGTGGCGCTGCAGCGCCTTGCTGAGAATTGGGCGGCGCTTGTCCCAGATGGGTGGGCGCTGGCTGGCGAAGACCTTGTCGGCGGGAATGCCACGCTCGATCTGCTGCGCCATATCGGTGAGCCCGCGCAATTCCCGGGCAATAGCCCAGAGTACGATGGGTGCTTCCACGCCTTCACCGCGCAAACCATTGAGGATGCGCAGGGCATGCCCAGCCTCACCTTGCAGCAAGGCATCAACCAGGCCGAAGACATCAAAGCGGGCGCTATCAGCAACGACCTGGCGAACGGTCTCCAGCTCGATCTGACCACCTTGATCGAAGAGTTTCAGTTTTTCGATTTCCTGGGCTGCTGCCAGCAGATTGCCTTCTACCCGTTCGGCCAGGAGCTCCAGGGCTTCAGGGCTGGCTTGCAGGCCCGCAGCTGACAAGCGTTGGCGCATCCAGTCAGGCAACTGGTGGCTTTCGATGGGCCAGATTTGCACAAAGCGGCTGTTGCCATGCTCCATCAGGGTTTTGGCCCATTTGGTTTTGACCGCATTCTTGTCCAGCTTGGGCAGGGTCACCAGCAGGGTAGTGTCATCCGGTGGGCTGTCCAGGTAGGCCTGCAATGCCTTGTTGCCATCATCACCGGGATTGCCGTTCAGGCGAAGTTCCAGCAGGCGCTGCTGGGCAAAGAGTGACATGCTCTGGCTGGCGGCATAGAGCAGCGACCAGTCAAAGCCACGCTCGACGTGAAATACCTGGCGTTCTTCACTACCGGCCTGTCGGCTGGCCCGGCGAATCAGGTCGGCAGCCTCACCCAGTAGAAACGGCTCATCACCGCAGAGGATATAGACCGGCGCCAACTTCTCATTGAGCTGGCGTGGTAACTGATGGCTATTGAGCTTCATGGCTCACTGCGATTGATCCAGCGCCCGCTCGCGGGCCTGCAGCTCGCTTTCACTGAGGCTGGACAGGCGGAACAGCAGCTGACGGCTGAGGTCGTTACGCATTTCACGACGCAGCAGGTCGGCTTCCTGACTGCTGCCCACCACGTTGTCACGATCATTGACATAGACACGTTCGGTACTCAGGGTTTCCGGCCCCACCAGAATCCGGCCCTGGCGGTCGCTGATGGCGAACTCGACCTGGCTGGTCAGGGACATTTCCGCCGGCGTGGCGCGACCGGTATAGGTCAGCGCCTTGCTCTCCTGACGCTCACCGAACAGGCGCAGATGGTAGTCAGCCGCTGAGCTGATAGTGACCCGTTCACGGGTCAGGGTATCCACGACTTCACGCACAATGGCACTGTGCGGGTCTTCGGCACTGACCTGCAGGCTGTCGAGTTTGACGTTGTCAACGCCCGTACCCCGTAGCTGAAAGCCGCAACCAGATAGTACCAGCAG
>SKFV01000235.1 GCA_007117785.1 Pseudomonas sp. | reverse complement strand
TTGAAGAAACCGTAGGTGCCGGATACAGCGTTACGGCTGTACAGGGCGAAGTCACGGTTTGACCAGGCACCGGTCAGGCCCAGCTGGCCCCAACGGGTAATATCTTCGCTGGCACCGCAACGACGGGTAGCGGAGAAGATGGCATCAACCTGTTGCAGGCTCAGACCTTCAATCGGATTGTCCTTGTTGACATAGACAGCCAGCATGTCAACGGCAACCGGCAGGGCATAAGGTGCATAGCCGTGGCGCTGTTCAAAGGTCTGGATTTCCGAATCACGCATGGCGCGGCTCATCGGAGCAAAGTTGGCAGTACCTTCAGTGATCGCCGGCGGCGCAGTAGATGAACCAGCACCCTGGATCTGTACGTTCACGTTCGGGTAGAACTTGTTGAACTCTTCAGCCCACAGGGTCATCAGGTTGTTCAGGGTATCGGAACCGATACTGGACAGGTTGCCCGATACACCACCAACGCGCTCATAGCTTGGCAGGTTCGGATCTACATCAGCTACGCTAACGGTGCTGAATGCAGCAGCGCTGGCAAGACTTACGGCGACACAGAGTTGCTTCAGTTTCATGCTTGTCTCCTTCAGAGGACGTGTTTGGCATCACGTGGCTCAGTATCGTTATGCCATGTGACAACTCTATGCCCGTAATATGACAGTTTGGTTAAACCACACCCTGTCAGGAGACTGCTCCGGCAACTTCTTGCGCGCTTTTCATTGAGACTCGATTGCGCAGGCCGTAATATAGCGCCGCCTGGCACTTGTCAAGCATGATACAGAATGCTTTAGTGACCCAATAAATATAATGTCCAACGCGAGTCTGACATGAATGATGTTGATCAAGATCCTATTCCACAAGGGGAATTAGCCCTCAAGGTGACCGCGCTTCCGCGTGATGCCAACGCCTGGGGAGATATTTTTGGCGGCTGGCTGGTCTCGCAAATGGACCTCGCCGGCACCAGCACCGCTTCGCGTATTGCTCGTGGCCGTGTTGCCACCGTCGCCATAGACCGTATGGGCTTTATGGTCCCGGTGCCGGTGGGTGCGCAACTGGCGTTCTATTCGTTGCTGCAGGACATTGGCCGCAGCTCGATAAAGATTACCGTCGAAGTCTGGAGTGAAGACCTGGCGCATGATGAATGCCGCAAAGTCACCGAGGCGACCTTCGTCTTTGTTGCCATTGACGACCGTGGGCGGACCCGGATCATTCCTTCCTGACACCGGGATAACCGCTCCAGGACACTTTCCCAGGTAACCATGCCCAATCGACTGTTACAGCGTAGCTTGCCCCTGGCGGATGCCATTGATCACCTGAATCGCACGCTTGGCCGCGGTCTGGCCTGGCTCAGTGTACTGCTGGTGCTCTTTACCGTGACCGTGGTGCTGATGCGCTATGGTTTTCAGCGCGGCAACACTGCTCTGCAAGAGCTGACCCTGTATGCCCATGGCCTGCTGTTTCTCGGTGCCGCCGCCTGGGCACTGCAGCGTGACAGTCACGTGCGGGTCGATGTGTTCTACCGCCGTTTCTCGCGCCAGCGTCAGGCATTGATCGATCTTGCCGGCACCCTGTTTCTGTTGCTGCCGATGTGCCTGTTTCTGGCCTGGAACTGCTGGGATTACGTCGCAGCCTCCTGGGCCCGGCGCGAGGGCTCTGCGGATACCGGCGGCCTACCCTTCGTCTATATCCAGAAAAGTTTTATTCTGCTGCTGGTTGCAACGTTGTTATTGCAGGCGCTGGCGCAAGTCATCAAGACGCTGGCTGTGCTTACTGGTATGCGCCATGACTTCCTCGAACACCCCAATGACCATCAGGACGAGGTGCTCTGATGGGCTTCGAGTGGATCGCAATACTGTTATTTGTGTGTATCTGCCTGGCGCTGATGCTGGGCTTTCCGGTGGCCTTTACTCTCGGCGGTCTATCACTGCTGTTTGCCGGTGCTGGCATCCTGCTCGGTGTATTTGAGCCCAGCTTTCTCGGTGCAATGCCCAGCCGCTTGTTCGGCACCATGAATAATCAGACGCTATTGGCCGTACCGCTCTTTGTGTTTATGGGCGTGATGCTGGAAAAATCGCGCATCGCCGACGATCTGCTGGATGCCATGTCACGTCTGTTCGGCAGTCTGCGCGGCGGGCTGGCGATTGCGGTCTGCCTGGTTGGCGCCCTGCTCGCAGCCAGCACCGGGATTGTCGGTGCCACTGTGGTTACCCTGGGCTTGCTGGCTCTGCCGACCATGCTCAAACGCGGTTATGACCCGGCGATTGCCACTGGCACCCTGGCCGCGACCGGTACCCTGGGGCAGATTATTCCGCCCTCCATCGTCCTGGTATTGCTAGGTGATGTGCTGTCCAGTGCCTACCAGCAGGCGCAACTGCGTCAGGGGATTTTCTCGCCACAGACAGTCAGCGTCGGTGATCTCTTTGTTGGTGCCCTGTTGCCCGGTATTTTGCTGATCGGCCTGTATCTGCTCTATCTGCTGTTTATGGCATGGTGGCGGCCGGAAAAAATGCCGGCTTTGCCCGTCGATGAACTGCCGGCCATCAGCCTGCCACGGCTGCTATTCAGCCTGGTGGCGCCATTGCTGTTGATCATGTCGGTGCTCGGTTCGATCCTCGCCGGTATCGCCACCCCAACCGAAGCGGCCGCAGTCGGCGCCCTGGGCGCCAGCCTCTTGGCCATTCTCAAGGGCCGCCTGACTCTGGGTCGTCTGCAAGCGGTTGCCGAGTCCACCACCCTGATCAGCGCCATGGTGTTCATGATCCTGATCGGCGCCTCGATTTTCTCGCTGGTATTTCGCGGCTTTGGTGGCGAAGACCTGGTGCACAGCCTATTCAATGCCCTGCCCGGCGGCCTGTTTACCGCTACCCTGCTGGTCATGCTGCTGATCTTTCTGCTCGGCTTTATTCTCGACTTTATCGAGATCACCTTTGTCGTGGTGCCGATCGTTGGCCCGGTGTTGCTGGCCATGGGGCTGGACCCGATCTGGCTGGGTGTGATGATTGCGCTGAACCTGCAAACCTCCTTCCTCACCCCGCCCTTCGGCTTTGCGCTCTTCTACCTGCGCGGCGTTACCCCGCCCAGCGTGCCGACCAGCGCGATCTACAAAGGCGTACTGCCCTTTATCGCCATTCAGATATTGCTGCTGGTCATTGCCGCCATCTGGCCGGGGTTGATTACCTGGTTGCCAGGGAAGGTGTAAAGCTCAGAGTTCAGTCACGCAAAGCATACATCGCCTGCTCACCCAACGCCTGACTGGGCCAGACCTTGTTGCGGAAGGCTTCCATCGAGTCCCAGATCTCGCGGTTGAGATCGCTCCGATTGGCAGTTTCTTCCAGCACCTCGGCAGACAGCTCGCGCAGCCGGTTCAACACATCGTCCGGCAGCTTGCGCAGCTGCACCTGATGCTGGTTGACCAGGGTAGCCAGCGCCTCGGCATTGCGCAGGGTGTACTCGTCATGCATCACCTGATTGGTAGCACGGGCCGCAGCGCGTACCACGGCTTGCAGGTCGCTCGGCAGTTGCTCGAAAGCGCGATGGTTGATGGTAAGTTCCAGGACAGCGCAGGGTTCCTGCCAACCGGGGTAGTAATAGTATTTGGCCGCTTGATGCAGACCAAAGGCCAGATCATTGTAGGGACTGACCCACTCGGTGGCATCAATCACGCCGGTTTGCAGTGCGGTAAACATTTCGCTGCCGGGAATGCTCACGGTGGTGACGCCGGCGCGTGACATCACTTCACCGCCGAAGCCGGGTATGCGCATTTTCAGACCGCGCAGATCCTCCAAGCTGTTGATTTCACGATTGAACCACCCAGCCATCTGCACCCCGGTGTTGCCGCAGGGCAAGGGCAGGACGCCAAAATCGGCATAGGCCTTCTGCCACAATTCCAGGCCACCGGCGTTATACAGCCAGGCGTTCATTTCCTGGGCGTTGAGGCCAAAGGGCACGGCGGTAAAGAAGGAGGCGGCGGAGGTTTTGCCGCGCCAGTAATAGGCTGCGCTGTGGCCCAGCTCGGCAGTACCGCCGGCGACGGCATCGAAGACTTCCAGCGCGGGTACCAGTTCACCTGCGGCAAACAGCTGCACCTGCAAACGGCCACCGGAGAGCTGGTTGACCAGGTCAGAAAAATACTCGGCTGTGGTGCCCAGGCCGGGAAAATTCTTCGGCCAGGAAGTGACCATGCGCCAGCGAAAACGCTGTTGCTCCCGGCCTTCACCTGCTACTGCCGGCTCATCACTGCGGCAACCGCTAAGGGCCGCCGCACCCAGGCCCAGACCAGCGGCGGTCAGTAGTTCACGTCTTTTCATATGTGGCAGCTCCTGGCTTTAAGCTGCACCCGAGGTAATGCAGCAACTTGGTTATTATTGATTTTTACAGCGGCTCCAGCTTGGCATAGGCAACCATCAACCATTTGCTGCCTTCGCCATCAAAATTAACCTGAATGCGGGCTTGTGCGCCCTGACCTTCGTAATTCAACACCACACCTTCACCAAAGAGGCTGTGCAGTACCCGCTGACCCAGGGCAAAACCGGTACTTTCCGACGCCTCGGCCTGGAACATGTTGTGGCGCGGACCAAAGGGGCGGCTGACCTGGTTGCCCAGGCGCACTTCGCGGATCAGTTCGCTGGGAATTTCACGGACAAAGCGCGAGACCTTGTTGAAGGTTTCGCTGCCATACAGGCGACGGGTCTCGGCCCAGGTAATCACCAGTTGCTGCATGGCGCGGGTGATACCGACATAAGCCAGGCGGCGTTCTTCTTCCAGCCGGCCCGGTTCTTCGAGGCTCATCTTGTGCGGGAACAGGCCTTCTTCGACACCGGCCAGGAACACCAGCGGAAATTCCAGCCCCTTGGCGCTGTGCAGGGTCATCAGTTGCACGCTGTCTTCATACTGATCAGCCTGGGTGTCACCGGCTTCCAGGGAGGCATGGGCGAGGAAGGCAATCAGCACATCGCCCTCCGCTTCCTGTTCTGCCTGGTCATTTTCAAAGGCGCGGGCCGCGGACACCAGTTCTTCCAGGTTTTCCACCCGTGCCTGGCCCTTGTCACCCTTTTCATTTTCATGAAAACGCAGCAAACCGCTTTGCTCGACTACCTGCTGTACCCGGCTGTGCAGCGGCAAGCCCTCGGTGCGCTCGGCCAGTTCTTCGATCAATTGCAGAAAGCCCTGTACTGCATTTGCGGCACGGCCCGGCAGTGCCTTGAGGTCGATCAGGTCACAGGCCGCCTGCCAGACCGAGGTGCCGCGCTCGCGCGCCTGCTGGCGCAGGGCTTCGACGGTCTTGTCACCGATGCCGCGTGTCGGCAGGTTGATGATGCGCTCCAGGGCGCCGTCATCATCGCGGTTGCCAACCAGGCGCATATAGGCCATAGCGTTCTTGATTTCCGCACGCTCGAAAAAGCGCTGCCCACCATAGATACGATAGGGCACGCCAGCACGCAGCAAGGCTTCTTCCAGCACCCGCGACTGGGCGTTGGAGCGGTAGAGGATGGCCATTTCACTGCGCGCCATGCCTTCGCCCACTGCCTGCTCGATGCGGTCAACAATAAAACGCGCTTCATCCTGTTCATTGAAGCCGGCGTACAGGGAGATGGGCTCGCCTTCACTGCCGTCGGTCCATAGCTCTTTACCGAGGCGTCCCGCGTTGTTGTCGATCAGTGCGTTGGCAGCCTTGAGAATCGTGGTGGTCGAGCGGTAGTTCTGCTCCAGGCGAATCATTTCGGCGTTGGGGTAATCCCGCTGGAACTGATGAATATTCTCGATCTTGGCCCCGCGCCAGCCGTAAATCGACTGGTCATCATCACCCACCACCATAAGGCTCGGGCTCTTGCCGGCAATCAGTCGCAGCCAGGCATACTGCACTGCGTTGGTGTCCTGAAACTCGTCGACCAGCATATGCCGGAAACGCGCCTGATACTGTTCGCGCAGGGCGTGGTTATCGCGCCAGAGTTCCAACGAACGCAGCAGCAGTTCGGCAAAATCCACCGAACCGGCACGCGCACAGGCTTCTTCGTAGGCCTGATAGATACGCACCATGGTGGTCAGATACAGATCACCCGACGGCTGGATATGCTGCGGTCGCAGGCCTTCATCTTTCTGGCCGTTGATCCACCACTGGGCCTGACGCGGAGCCCACTGGTTCTCATCCAGCCCAAGCTCACGGACCACTCGCTTGACCAGGCGGAACTGGTCATCGCTGTCGAGAATCTGGAACTGCTCGACCAGCCCGGCCTCCTGCCAGTGAGCGCGCAGCAGGCGGTGGGCCAGGCCGTGAAAGGTGCCTATCCACATGCCGCGTGGTGAAATACCCAGCAGTTGTTCGATGCGCTGGCGCATCTCATGCGCCGCCTTGTTGGTAAAGGTGACCGCGAGAATACTCCAGGGTGAGGCCTGTTCGACCTCGACCAACCAGGCGATACGCTGCACCAGCACGCGTGTTTTACCGGAACCGGCGCCAGCCAGCACCAGCTGTTGACCGGGGCTGGCACTGACTGCCTGGCGCTGGGCTTCATTGAGTGAGTCGAGCAGATGCGATATATCCATCGGCGCATTCTAGCAGGCTGCGCACCGCCGCCGGAAGAAAAGCCGCAAATGTCCCAGCTAGAGGCATTCGGGGAAAAATTTCATACCCCCGGGGGCTGGGCCGAGGCAATCTGCTGGTGTATGGTAAAGGGCTATCAGGGAAAATACAGCGCTCCCGCAAAGTCAAAACTATAACAAAAACGCCCAGCGTTCTGAGGTACAGTCAGCTTCATGACCTCTAACGATACATTTGCCACCAGCACTCGAGTTCAGAGTCGCCAGTTGGACTTGCTCTACACCTATTCGCAATTGCCCCAATGGCTGATTCTGCTCAGTGCCGTTGGTGTAGTAATGGTGATGTGGTCGCATACCCCTCAAAACCTGTTGCTCTGGTGGCTGGCTGTAGTGACAGGCTTGGCGCTGTTGCGTGCTGTGCTGGTGCGACGCTACCGGGCTTGTACGACCGCAGAGCGCCAGCGCCTGCGCTGGTACGCGCTTTTCTACCTGGGCAACCTGGCCTCGGGCTTGAGCCTTGCCTTCGTACATATCTTTATTGTGCCGCTGGAACACTTTGAACTGCAGGCAGTGGCCTATGCCCTCGCCACCGGCATCGCCCTGTGCGTCAGTATCATCTACGCGACACAGTTTATTGCCTTTATAAGCTTTGCTTTGCCGGCCTGGCTACCCCCCACTTTATACCTGCTGGTACAGGACGATCCGACCAGCCCGTACTGGGGAGTTATTGGTATCACCCTGTCGGGCTGTCTGTTGCTGGCTGCTGCCTTTCTCAACCGCACTGCTACGGCGATCATGGCGGCCAACGAGCGCAATATGGATTTGCTGCGAGGGCTGGACGAGGCAAAACAGCAATCGGAAAAACTGAATCAGCAATTGACCCGTGAGATCGGTCAACGCCGTCTGGCCGAGCGCAAACTGCGCCAAAGCCATGATGTACTTGAGCACCGGGTAGCCGAACGCACAGCGGCATTACAGGCCACCAGCGAGCAGTTAGAAGCCAGCGAGGCGCGGCTGAATCTGGCCATTGAAGCCAGTCAGCTCGGCCTGTGGGACTGGAACCTGGACACCGACGAGGTCTACCACTCGCATCTGCAGGAAATTTTTGGTTTGTCTGGCGAGGCGGTCACCCATATGTTGAGCCACCTCACCCCGCGCGTGCACCCCAATGACCGTGAACTGGTGCGTTCAACCCTGGTGCAACACCTCAAAGGTCAAAGCAATTCCTATCGCATCGAGTACCGAGTACAACATGCCGATGGCCACTGGGTCTGGGTCGAAGACAGCGGGCGGGCAGTGGAATGGGATAACAATGGACGCGTTAGCCGAGTGATCGGTACCCGCCGTGATGTCAGCGAGCGCCTGACCCGTGAACAGCAAGCGCAACTGGCGGCGACCGTGTTCCACGCCACTGCCGAAGGCATCTTCATCCTTGATCCGGATTTCCGCATTCTGACAGTGAACCAGGCGTTCAGCTTTATCACCGGCTTTGCCGCGGATGATGTCTGCGGTACGCCGATGCACCAACTGAGCGAGGATCCGGACCGCAATCGTTTCTTCCTCCACTTGAAAAGCACACTGGATTCCGAGGACCGCTGGCAGGGTGAACTGATGGAACAACGCCGCAGTGGCGAGCGTTACCCACAATGGCTGCAACTGACCGTAGTGCGCAACCCGCAGGATCAGATTACTCACTACGTTGGCTTTTTCAGTGACCAGACCAGCCACCGGCAAACCGAACAACGGCTGCAATACCTGGCTAATTTTGACCCCTTGACCCAGTTGGCCAATCGCAACCTGTTTACCCAGCAACTGGACGAGGCGGTCAGCAGGGCCCGCCAGTTCAAGCAGGAAGTTGCCCTGCTGCATGTCGACCTGGACCGCTTCAAGCATATCAATGACACCCTTGGCCACCATGTTGCCGACAACCTGCTGCGCCTGGTCGCTCAGCGGCTGGTCGAGACTGCCGGCGACAGCGCGGCTGTCGCACGCCTGTCCGCTGATGAGTTTGTGCTGATCGTCGAAGGGGATCTGCAGCGCCGGGAACTCAGCCAACTGGCCGAGCGCCTGCTGCAAAACCTGCACCGTCCTGTCAGCCTTGAAGGCCATGAACTGGTGATCAGTGCCTCCATCGGTATTAGCCAGTTTCCACATACCGCCCGTGACGGTCTACTATTGATCACTCAGGCCAACCAGGCCATGCAGCATGCCAAGTATCTGGGTGGTGATGGCTGCCAGTTCTATTCAGAGCACCTGCAAACCCACGGCATTGAGCGTCTGCAACTGGAAAACCAGTTGCGCAAGGCTTTGGATGAAGAACAGCTGGTGGTCTATTACCAGCCCAAGCAAGACCTCCCGGACGGCGATCTGCGTTCTGCCGAAGCACTGGTACGCTGGCAGCATCCGCAACGCGGGCTACTGGCGCCCGCCGAGTTTATCGACCTGGCAGAAGAAACCGGCATGATCGTGCGCCTCGGCGAGCAGGTTTTGCGACTGGCTTGCACTCAGGCCAGCTACTGGCATGAGAGCGGTCAACCGATGCAGGTCGCGGTCAACCTGTCGGTTCAGCAGCTGCGCCAGCGTGGTTTTGCCGATGAGGTCGCCGCCGTGCTGCTGGCAACCGGGTTACCCGCTCACTGCCTGCAACTTGAACTCACCGAAAGCATGCTGCTCGAGCAACTGGATGTGGTTGAGCAGAATATTGCCGCCCTGCGTGCGCTAGGCATCAGCCTGGCGATTGACGACTTCGGCACTGGCTACTCCTCACTGGCCTATCTCAAGCGCTTCCCCATCGATACGCTGAAAATCGACCGCACCTTTATCGCCGGCCTGGAACAAGGCGCGCAGGATGCCGCCATTGTCCGCGCCATTATTGTCATGGGGCACAGCCTGGGTTTGCAGGTAGTGGCAGAAGGGGTTGAAAACGCGGTTCAGCAGCAATTGTTGCGCGACTATCAATGTGACCAGTTACAGGGCTACCTGGTCGGCCGACCTATGCCGGCCAGCGATTTGACCGCCTTGTTGAACCCACCGTTATCTGTCGACGACCTGTAGTCAGGCGTCCGGATCGAACCATTGGTGGCCGAGCCGCTCCACCAGGCTATTTGCGGCTTCTGGCCCTTTGCTGCCGGAGGCATAGGGCTTGGGTGAACGGTAACAATCTTGCCAACCAGTCAAAATCGGATCGATCCAGCGCCAGGCCGCTTCAATCTCATCGCGGCGCATAAACAAGGTGGCATCACCCTGAATCACATCCAGCAATAAGCGCTCATAGGCGTCCCAGCGCCGTTTTTTGAAGGCCTCGGCAAAGTTCAGGTCCAGATCAACCGGCTGCAAGGTCATGCCACGACCCGGACTTTTCGCCATCAATGACAAGCGGATGCTTTCGTCGGGCTGCAGACGAATCACCAGGCGGTTTTCAGTCGGGGTTTCCTGGTTCTGGGCAAACAGGCGGTGTGGCACCGGTTTGAACTGGATGATGATTTCCGATTTGCGCTGGGCCAGGCGTTTACCCGTGCGCAAATAGAAGGGCACACCAGCCCAGCGCCAATTATCGATTTCAGCCTTGAGCGCGACAAAGGTTTCCGTATTGCTGTCGTGGTCGACACTTTTCTCGAAGTAATAGGCTGGCAAGGCTTCGCCGGCGCGCTTGCCGGCAGCATACTGGCCACGCACGGTAAGATCCTGCACATCCATACCGGTGATAGGACGTAGCGCTTCCAGAATTTTCAGCTTTTCGTTACGAACGGCCTCGGGTTCGAAGTGCACGGGTGCTTCCATCGCCACCAGACACAAGAGTTGCAGTAAGTGGTTCTGTACCATGTCGCGCATGGCGCCCGCATGGTCATAGTAATCGCCGCGGTTTTCCACCCCGACCGTTTCCAGCACGCTGATCTGCACATGCTCGATATGCGCATTGCGCCATAGCGGCTCAAACAGCGCATTGCCAAAACGTAGCGCCAGCAGATTCTGTACCGCTTCCTTGCCCAGATAATGATCAATCCGAAAAACCCGCGATTCACTGAAATGCTCGCCGATTTCATCGTTGATCCGCTTGGCCGTCGGCAAGCTCTCACCCAGGGGTTTCTCCAGCACAATACGCGCCTGCTCGTCGGCCAGCCCCACCGAAGCCAGGTGACGGGCAGTGGCAGCAAACAGATTGGGCAAGGTGGCCAGATAGAATACCCGCACTCGCCCCGGATGTTGCCCCAGCTGCCTAGCCAGGCGGGGAAACTCGACCCGCTGACTGACATCCAGACTCAGATAATCCAAGCGTTCGGCAAAGGTTGACCAGACGGACTCGTTGTAATCCCCTGCCGCCAGATGCTGGCTGATCTGACGCTGCACCCATTGGCGATAGCCCTGGCTGCTCTCCTTGCGTCGCGCCAGCGACAGAATCCGCGTATCGGCATGCAAGTGGCCTTCGCGGTGCAGATAATAGAGCGCCGGCAAGAGTTTGCGCAGCGCCAGATCCCCGGTGCCACCAAAGACCACGATATCGCAAGCGATTCCCGGTTGCGCTGGCATCCGCCATCCCCCATGTCTAACAGGCATTGCCGGGCATTTTGTAGTATAACTACAAAATCACCCGATCACTTTGTCTAGCAGACTACCACGAACCCACTGTGAATCTACTTCAACACATCGCCGCCAGCCGCCCTGTCCTGCGCAAATCCGAGCTCAAGGTTGCTGACCATGTGCTGGCTCAGGCTGCTCAGGTCATGCATTCTTCCATGGCCGACCTGGCGCAGCAGGTGGGTGTCAGCGAGCCGACCATCGTGCGATTCTGTCGCGCCATTGGCTGTAGTGGCTTTCAGGATCTGAAATTGAAACTGGCCCAGAGCCTGGCTGCGGGTGCCAGTTTTGGTCAATTTTCGATCAGTGAAGAAGATGATGTCGAGCAGTTGTCGCTGAAAATTTTCGACACCACCCTGGCCACGCTGATGGATGTGCGCGAACGCCTGGACCCGGCGGCGATGGAGCTCGCCATTACCGCGCTGGCTCAGGCACGACGGGTCGAATTCTATGGCTTTGGAGCTTCCGGCGCCGTCGCCAGCGATGCCCAACACAAGTTCTTCCGTTTGCAAGTCTCAACCGCCGCCTATTCCGACCCGCACATGCAGGCAATGTCAGCAGTTACGCTGGGCCCGGACGATGTCGCCGTGGCCATCTCGCAAACCGGGCGAAC
>SKFV01000016.1 GCA_007117785.1 Pseudomonas sp. | reverse complement strand
GGGTGTAGAGCAATTGATAACACCCCAGCAGCAGCAGGATCTGGATATCCAGGTCGGCCGGCTTGAAGGGCTTTTCCAGGCAGCGACTGGTCAGCGCCATCAAGCGCGGATACCAGCGCGCCGTGCCAAAGGCCAGTTCCTGCACCAGCGGTCGATCACGTTCGGCAACCTTGCCCTGCTGTTCGGGCAGGCTGCTGCCCAGTGATGCCTTGCCTTGCAGGACCGGTAGCAAGGCGCGGCAGGCCGCAAGACGTGGGCTCACAGGCCGTTATCCAGCAACTGACCGGGCGCAAACTGCTCGCGCCGCGCGTTAAGCAGGTCGGCAAAGGCCAGGGGCTTGCCACCGGGCAGTTGCAGCCGGATCAGGCGCAGTGCGCCGTTGCCGCAGGCAACGGTAAGCCCGCTGCGGTCGGCAGCGAGGATTTCACCGGGCTGACCGGAAGCCTCCCCGTCAGCCGGTTCGGCGGCCCAGAGCTTGATCACCTTGTCCTGCAAGCGCGCCTGACACAGCGGCCAGGGGTTGAAGGCGCGAATACGGTTTAGCAGATCAGCCGCCGGTAACTGCCAGTCGATCAGGCCATCGGCCTTGCTCAGTTTGTGTGCATAGCAGGCCAGGGCATCATTCTGCACCTCAGCGCTCAGCGTGCCTGCTGCCAGCCCTTCGATGGCATCAGGCAACGCGGTTGCACCCAGCGCCGCGAGGCGGTCATGCAGGCTGCCGCCGGTATCGCTCCGGCTGATCGGGGTATGCTGTTTAAGCAACATGGGGCCGGTATCCAGCCCGGCTTCCATCTGCATGATGGTCACGCCGCTCTCCTGATCACCAGCTTCGATTGCGCGCTGGATCGGTGCTGCACCGCGCCAGCGCGGTAACAGCGACGCATGACTGTTGATGCAGCCCAGGCGCGGAATATCCAGCACGGCTTGCGGCAGAATCAGCCCGTAAGCCACAACGATCAGCAAGTCCGGCTTGAGAGCAGCCAGTTCAGCCTGAGCCTCGGCACTTTTCAGGCTGGCGGGCTGCAGCACGGGCAACTGATGCTGGACGGCAAGCTGCTTGACCGCGCTCATGGCCAGTTTCTGGCCACGCCCGGCCGGGCGATCAGGCTGGGTATAGACGGCAACCACATTCAGTTTGGCGTCGAGCAGGGCTTGCAGGTGGGTGGCGGCAAATTCCGGGGTGCCGGCGAAGATCAGGCGTAGCTCTGCAGGATTCATGCTGCCTCGTAAACAAAAGGCTTGCCGAAGCAAGCCTTGCTAGCGGGATGACAGGCCTTAGCCGTTGGCCTGTGCGCGGTGGATCTTTTCCAGCTTCTTGCGGATACGGTCACGCTTGAGGTTGGACAGGTAATCAACAAACAGCTTGCCATTCAGGTGATCGCATTCATGCTGAATGCACACGGCAAGCAAGCCTTCCAGCACGCGATCAAAGGGCTCCCCATTGCGGTCCAGGGCTTTGACCCGCACGCGCTCTGGGCGTACCACGTTCTCATAGAAACCGGGGACCGACAGACAGCCTTCCTGCATTTCTTCCAGCTCGTCAGTCAGTGGCTCCAGCTCCGGGTTGATGAACACCAGTGGTTCGCTCTTGTCGTCGGACACGTCAATAACGATCACGCGCTCGTGCACATTGACCTGCGTCGCGGCCAGGCCAATACCCGGTGCGGCGTACATGGTCTCGAACATATCGTCGACCAGTTGGCGAATACGCTCGTCTACTGCTGCCACCGGTTTGGCTATGGTACGCAAGCGCGTATCGGGAAATTCTAGTATTGTCAAAATAGGCATAGCGGTTTTTACTGCATTTGTGGAATAAATCCAGTGGGTGCTGCTAAGATGACAAGCAGCTAGGAAATCAACAGGTCCGAATAACATGTCGTCTCGGACCAGGATGCTGGCCTCTATAATAAAGGGATTCATGTCATGAGGAAAACACTAGTCGGCCTCCTGTTGCTGTCAATGAGCTTTTGGGCCGTGGCGCAGGAGTCTGTATTTAGGGAAGATCACCCGGAGCGTTATACCGTGGTGCGTGGGGATACACTCTGGGATATTGCCGGGCGTTTTCTCAGCCTACCCTGGAAATGGCCAGAAATATGGCATGCCAACCCGCAAATTGATAACCCGCATCTGATCTATCCCGGCGATATTATTTCGCTGGTGTATATTGATGGCCAGCCCCGTCTGACCGTAGGTCGCGGCGATGGCGGTACCATTCGTCTGTCACCCGGTATTCGCAGCACACCCGTTGCCGAGGCCATCCCGACCATTCCACTGGAAGCCATCAATGCCTTCCTGCAGGCTGGCCGTATTCTCGATGATCCAGCAACTATGGAGCAGGCACCCTACGTGATTGGTGGCCAGGCTGAAAGCGTGATTCAGGGCGCTGGTGGTCGTGTGTATGCGCGCGGCGAGTTTGAAGAGGGTGTTCGCGCGCTGGGTATTTACCGTCGCGGCAGCAGTTACACCGATCCGCAGAGTGGTGAGTATCTGGGTTTGCATATTCAGGACATCGGTAACGCCCGCGTGCGTGCGATTGATGATGATATCGCGACCCTGGATATCACCCGCAGCCGTCAGGAAGTCCGTGTCGGTGACCGCATGCTGGAAACCGAAGAGCGCCCGGTCGCCTCGACCTTCTTCCCCAGTGATCCGAAAACCACCATTGATGGTGTGATTCTGGATGTCCCCAATGGCGTCACCCAGATCGGCCTGTATGACGTGGTGATCATCAACAAGGGTGCCCGTGACGGCCTGGAAGAAGGCAATATCCTGGCCATCTACAAGACCGGTGAGCTGGTGCGAGACCGTATCCAGAACGAGCGCGTGCGTCTGCCGGCGGAACGTGCTGGTCTGATGATGGCTTTTCGTGTCTATGACAAGATGAGCTACGGCATCGTGGTCAATGCCAATCGCCAAATGGCGATCATGGATCAGGTACGTAACCCCTGAGTCCCTGGCCGGCGCCAGCCGGCCCAGCAGTTGAACAAAGCCCGTCCCATGACGGGCTTTTTTCCGTATTGACGATCAAGGATGATCTGCTATGCCCGAACTCACTGAGTGCCAGCAACGCTGGCTGTTACTCGCTCTGCTGCCCGGTCTGGGCCCGCGCTCGTTGCAGCGCCTGCGCGAACAACTGATTGACCTGACTCAGATATTTGATCTCGCTCCCGCCAGCTTGCGTGCTCTGGGGTTGCGCCCCGCCACCATCGATGCGCTACTGGCATTGAAACAACACCGCAGTGAACTGACGGCGCGTCTGCAGGTGGCTGCCGACTGGCTGGCCGAAACAGGCAACCATTTGTTGTGCCTGGATGCCCCCGACTACCCTGCCCAACTGAAGGAAATTGCCGACCCGCCACTGGTGTTGTTTGTACGCGGTAACCCGGCCTTGCTGCAGGATCCGCAACTGGCCATGGTCGGCACCCGGCACCCCAGCCCACACGGGGGTGGCACCGCAAGGGCCTTTGCGACGGCTTTTGCCCAGGCCGGACTGACCATTACCAGTGGGATGGCGCTGGGTATTGATGCCGCTGCGCATCAGGGTGCTCTGGAGGCTGGCGGGCAGACCATTGCGGTTTGGGGTACCGGCTTGCAGCGCTGTTACCCGAAACGTCATGCGCATCTGGCTGAACGTATCATCGAGCAGGATGGCGCCCTGGCATCGGCCTTCTGGCCGGATATCGGGCCGCAACCGGGTCAGTTCCCTACCCGTAACCGGATTATCAGTGGCCTGAGCCTGGGTACCCTGGTGGTCGAGGCCAGCCTGAACAGTGGCTCGCTGATTACCGCACGGCTGGCATTGGAGCAGAACCGGGAGTTGTTCGCCATGCCCGGCTCAATCCACAATCCGCAGGCGCGCGGTTGTCACCGTTTGTTGCGTGACGGGGCGCATCTGGTTGAAAGCGTGCAGGATGTGCTGCAGGTACTGAAGTTGCCCCTGATTGCGGCCTTGAGTGCCAGCCAGGCTGCCGAGGCGGGCACTACCGCGAGCCAGGACCCCTTGTTGCGTTGGCTGGACACCGAGCCGGTAACCGCCGACTGGATCAGCCTGCAGACGGATTTGCCCATCCACCAGGTACTTCAGCGCCTGCTGGAACTGGAGCTGGATGGTCAGGTGATCAAGAGTCCGCAGGGATATTGCCGGCAAGTCACTTGAGCTTGCGCGTACAACCGGCTAGTGTCGCCGCATGGGCCGGCGCTATTGCCGGTGTGGATGGTAAGGAGTAGGCATGCTGGCCGACTGGCGATGTAACAGAGTGGCGCGTATTGTACGCGAAGGTGGCGTTATCGCTTATCCAACCGAGGCGGTCTGGGGTCTGGGCTGTGATCCCTGGCAGGCCGATGCGGTGGAATATCTGCTGGCGCTGAAATCGCGTCCGGTCAGCAAGGGTCTGATTCTGGTGGCGGCTGATATCGATGAGTTCGATTTCCTGCTCTGGGATCTACCGGAAGGGCAATTGGCCAAATTGCGCCTGTCCTGGCCGGGGCCGAATACCTGGCTGGTACCGCATCAGGGCCGCTTGCCGCTCTGGGTCACCGGCGAGCACGATACCGTCGCCCTGCGGGTCAGTGATCACCCCTTGATTCGACAGCTATGTGCCCGCACCGGGCCGCTGATCTCGACCTCGGCCAATCCTTCCGGTCGCCCGGCAGCACGCACGCGTTTGCGCGTTGAGCAGTATTTTCACCAGCAACTGGACGCCATCGTACCCGGATCCTTGGGTCGCCAGCGTAACCCCAGTATCATCAGGGACCTGCGCACCGAACAAGTCATCCGCCCTGCCTGAGAGAGCCTGCCGTGAAGGATATACCCAGCCCCACCGATGTTGCCGCCGTCAAAAGCTATCTGATGGACCTTCAGGAGCGTATCAGTAGCGTCCTGGCCGCCGCTGACGGCACGGCTGCCTTCAGCCAGGACGAGTGGCAGCGCCCTGGTGGTGGTGGCGGTCGTTCGCGGATTATCGAAAAGGGTGCGGTACTGGAGAAAGGCGGCGTAGGTTTTTCCCATGTCTTTGGTGACGGTATGCCGCCCTCCGCCACCGCGCATCGGCCGGAGCTGGCCGGGCGCAGCTTTCAGGCCATGGGTGTCTCTCTGGTCATGCACCCGGAAAACCCGCACATCCCCACATCGCACGCCAATGTTCGTTTTTTCATTGCCGAAAAGCCCGATGCCGACCCAGTCTGGTGGTTTGGCGGCGGTTTTGACCTGACGCCCTACTACGCCAACGAAGACGACTGCGTGCACTGGCACCAGATAGCCCACAATGCTTGTGCCCCCTTTGGTGCCGAGGTTTACCCTCGTTTCAAGCAGTGGTGTGACGAGTACTTTTACCTCAAGCACCGCAACGAGGCCCGGGGCATTGGCGGGCTGTTCTTCGATGATTTGAATGAATGGGGGTTTGAACGCTGCTTCGAGTTCCTGCGCGCCATTGGTGATGCCTACCTTGATGCTTATCTGCCGATTATCGAGCGTCGCCGCCATCTGCCCTATACCGCCGAGCAAAAAGCCTTCCAGGAATACCGGCGTGGTCGCTATGTGGAATTCAATCTGGTCTGGGACCGTGGCACACTCTTCGGCTTGCAGACCGGTGGACGCACCGAGTCCATTCTGATGTCGCTGCCGCCAACCGTGCGCTGGGCTTACAACTGGGAGCCGGAGCCGGGCAGCGAGGAAGCGCGCCTGGTCGAGGAGATCCTGCCACCGCGTGACTGGCTCAAGGGGGCAACATAATGGACCACTATGCGGTAATCGGTAACCCGATCGAGCACAGCAAGTCACCGCAGATTCATGCCCTCTTTGCCCGACAAACCGGGCAGGATCTGGACTACTGCGCCTTGTTGGCCCCGCTGGATGACTTTGCCGGCACCCTGCGTGATTTTCTGGCGACCGGCCTGGGTGTCAATATCACGGTACCCTTCAAGGAACAGGCCTGGGCGCTGGTGGATCAGCACACGCCGGCGGCAGAACGCGCCGGCGCGGTTAATACCATTCAGCGTCTATCCGATGGAAGGCTCCTGGGCGACAACACCGATGGTAAAGGCTTGGTGCGCGATATTGAGGTCAACAACCAGCTGCCACTCAAGGGGCTGCGCATTCTGTTGGTGGGTGCCGGTGGTGCGGCGCGCGGGGTGATTCAGCCCTTGTTGGCGGCAGGACCGGACCAGCTCTGCGTGGTCAACCGTACCGTGAGCAAGGCGGAAGAGCTGGCTGTCCTGTTTGCCGATCAGGGGCCGATCAGTGCAGCAGGCTTTGAGTGGATCGAGGAGCCGGTGGATCTGATCATCAATGCGACCTCAGCCAGTCTCGGCGGCAGCGTCCCAGCCATTTCTCCCCACCTGATCAAGCCGGGCCACACGGTCTGCTACGACATGATGTACGCCAAAGAACCTACCGCTTTCAATCGCTGGGCTGCCGAGCACGATGCGGCAAGCTGTATCGATGGGCTGGGCATGCTGGTCGAACAAGCTGCCGAGGCGTTTTTGCTCTGGCGCGGTGTTCGGCCTGAGACTCAAGCAGTTTTGGAAGCTTTGCGATAGGAATATTTCAGTGTGTGCAGGGTTGCCGAGTTGGCGTACTGCCCGGCTGGACACGCCGTAAATACTTCCCTGTAGGCTCGTAGATGCCATCCCCGGCAATGCTGCGGCTCAGGTGAGATACCGTAATCGGCAATGCTCCAGCGAAGGCAAAGCAAATTACCCAGCGATTGCCTTGTTAACGGAAGGATCAACCCCACGCACAGCCTCAGCCAACTCACGGGTAAGCGACAAAGCAGCCTCAACCCCATGTTCCAACAAACACTCCACCAGGGCTGAACCCACCACCACACCGTCAGCGATTTGGGCAAAGGCAGCGGCTTGTTCCGGACGGCGGACGCCGAAGCCGACGCAAAGGGGCAGGTCGGTCTTGCTGCGAATGGCCGCGAGATTGTTGGCGACTTTTTCGGTTTCGGCCTGGCCGACACCGGTGACGCCATTCAGGGCGACGTGATAGATAAAGCCGCTGGCCGCGTTGAGGACATTGGGCAGGCGTTTGGCATCCGTGGTCGGCGTGGTCATGCGAATCATATCGATGCCCAGCTCACGGGCCACCGGGCCGAGTTCGTTATCGTGTTCCGCGGGAAGGTCAACGATCAGCAGCGCATCAACACCGGCACTGGCGGCAGCACCGAGGAAAGTGGCAGGACCGAAGCGGTGAATCGGGTTGTAGTAACCCATCAGCACTACCGGAGTTTCCATGTCATGTTGGCGCAGGCGACAGACCATTTCCAGCGTCTTGTGCAGAGTCTGGCCGTTTTTCAGGGCGCGCTGGGTGGCGGCCTGAATGGTTGGGCCGTCAGCCATGGGGTCACTGAAGGGCATGCCGAGTTCGATGATATCGGCACCGGCAGCAGGCAGGCCGAGCAGCAATTGCAGACTGTCGGCATAGTTCGGATCGCCGCCACACATATAGGTCAGTAGCGCAGCACGTTGCTCGCTGCGCAATTGCTTAAAGCGTTTGGCCAGGCGCAGGTTGTTCATTGGGCTTCCTCCATGAGGCGTAATACTGTGGGCATGTCCTTGTCACCGCGACCAGACAAGCAGACCACCATCAGGTGGTCGCTGGGCAGGGTGGGCGCAAGTTTGGCCACTTCGGCCAGGGCATGCGCGGTTTCCAGCGCCGGGATGATGCCTTCTTTCCGGCAGCAGTTATGAAAGGCATCCAGCGCTTCGGTATCGGTGACGGCGACATACTCAACGCGGCCCTGCTCATGCAACCAGGCGTGTTCCGGGCCGATGCCGGGGTAGTCAAGGCCGGCCGAGACCGAGTGGGCATCGGCGATCTGGCCGTCGTCGTCCTGCAGCAGATAGGTTCGGTTGCCGTGCAATACACCGGGCTGGCCGCCCTTGAGGCTGGCTGCGTGCTGGCCGCTGTCCAGGCCATGGCCGGCCGCCTCGACACCCACGATGCGTACCTCGGCATCATCGAGGAAGGGGTAGAACAGGCCCATGGCGTTGGAGCCACCGCCAATGCAGGCAATCAGACTGTCCGGCAGACGGCCTTCGCGGGCGAGCATCTGCTGGCGGGTTTCGCGGCCGATAATGGCCTGGAAATCACGTACCATGGTCGGGTAAGGGTGTGGCCCGGCGACCGTACCTATCATGTAGAAGGTGTTGTCAACGTTGGTGACCCAGTCGCGCAGGGCTTCGTTCATGGCGTCTTTCAGCGTGCCGCGACCCGAGGTAACCGGCACGATCTCGGCGCCCATCAGCCGCATCCGGGCGACATTGTCGCGCTGGCGCTCAATATCAGTGGCACCCATGTAGACTACGCAGGGCAAGCCGAAACGGGCGGCCACGGTGGCGGTTGCCACGCCGTGCATGCCGGCACCGGTCTCGGCGATGATGCGGGTCTTGCCCATACGCTTGGCCAGCAAGACCTGGCCGATGCAATTGTTGATCTTGTGTGCGCCGGTGTGGTTCAGCTCTTCACGCTTGAAGTAGATCTTGGCACCGCCGTATTGTTCGGTCAGGCGTTCAGCGAAATACAGCGGGCTGGGACGGCCAACGAACTCGGCATGGAAGCGGTCGAGCTGGGCCAGAAAGTCCGGCTCACACATGGCCTGATTGAACGCTTGTTCCAGATCGAGAATCAGCGGCATCAGGGTTTCGGCAACAAAACGGCCGCCAAATTGACCGAACTGGCCCTGGGCATCGGCGCCTTGGGTAAAGGTAGTGGATTGCATGGCATCCTCCTCTGGAAGCATGCGCATACAATAGGCCTGCCCGAGCGGTTAAAAAAGCGATATGCTGGCCGCAACCTGTGAGAAAAGTTGACCTGTTTTATGGCCAGAGATATCCCCTCACTCAATGCCCTCAAGGTGTTCGAGCGTGTTGCCGAGCTGGAAAGTGTGAGCCAGGCGGCAGCCAGATTGTACGTCACCCATGGTGCCGTCAGTCGTCAGATCCGACTGCTGGAGCAGGAGCTGGGTGTGGCTCTGTTCGATAAGGTGGGGCGCGGTATTCGCCTGACCCCCGCCGGCCAGCATTTGCAGAGCGCCGTCCAGGATGCCTTTGAGCGTTTGCGTCTGGCCTGTGGCGAAGTCCGTGCCAGCGAGTTGGCCGCGCCCTTCCTGCTTGCTTGCCCGGGTAGCCTGTTGGCGCGCTGGTTTATTCCGCGCCTGGATCGACTCAACAACGAACTGCCAGCGCTGAACCTGCATTTGTCAGCCAGCGAAGGCGAACTGGATCCGCGCCGCCCCGGAGTCAGCGCCACCCTGCTGTTTGCCGCACCGCCCTGGCCAGCGGATATGCAGGTCTATCCTGTTGCTGCCGAGCGCATTGGCCCGGTATTCAGCCCGCGTTTTGCCCGCGCCAACAGCTTGCAGGGGCAACCGGCTGCGACGCTGTTGCAGGAGGCGCTGCTGCATACCCAGTCGCGACCACAAGCCTGGACGGACTGGGCCAAGGCCAGTGAGCTGGACCCGGCAAAGATTCAACAAGGGCAGGGCTTTGAGCATTTGTATTACCTGCTGGAAGCGGCGCTATCTGGCTTGGGTGTGGCCATTGCGCCACAACTGTTGGTGGCTGATGATCTGGCTGCCGGGCGCTTGTTGGCGCCCTGGGGCTTTGTTTCTACTGGCAATCAGTTGAGCCTCTGGGTACCTGCGCGTCAGCCGCAAGCAGCGGCACGGGAACTGGCCGAATGGCTCAAGGAGGCCCTGTGCGTGGACTGATGATCGGCGCGCTGCTGGCGCTGTTGACTGGCTGCAGCGGCATGAGCTATCTGCACCAGGCCTGGCAGGGTCAGCGTGAGGTGATGCGGCTGGCGGTACCGATTGAAACTATTCTGGCCGATCCTGAGGCCGACCCTGAATTGCAGCGGCGCCTGGGGTTGGCGTTGGAAGCCCGCCAGTTTGCCAGTGAGCAACTGGCCCTGCCGGACAATGCCAGTTATACCCGTTACAGCGCCTTGCCCCGGCCCTATGTATTGTGGAATCTGATGATCACTCCGGAATTCTCGGTCGAGCCGGTTGAGCAATGCTTTCCCTGGCTGGGCTGTGTGAGCTATCGCGGCTATTTTTCCCAGGCGGATGCGCAGTCAGCCGCGGCTGACTGGCGCGAGCGCGGCAAACAGGTGTTTATTGGCGGGGTCCCGGCCTATTCGACCCTGGGCTGGTATGATGACCCGGTGCTCAGTTCGATGCTGCACTGGAGTGATGAGGAGCTGGTGCGGCTGATTTTCCATGAGTTGGCGCACCAACAGGTCTATGTGCGCAATGACACCGCCTTCAATGAATCCTATGCCACCTTTGTCGAACAGCAGGGGTTGCGCGAGTGGCGCAAACTACAAGGCTGGCCGCAACCCGAAGCGACCGAGCGTCAGCAGCAGCGCGAGTTTGTGCAATTTATGCTGACGGCACGGGAAGACTTGCAGGTCGTCTATGCCCAGCCTTTGCTGCAGGAAGAGTTGCGAGACCAGCGCGATCAGCGTTTTGCACAATTGCGAGCCGACTATGCCGATTGGCGCGATCAGCAATGGGCTGGCAGTACACGCTTTGATCACTGGTTTGCCAGCGAGCTAAATAACGCCAGTCTGCTACCCTTTGGGTTATATGACCAATGGGTACCGGGCTTTGCCGCGCTTTTTGCCGAGGCCGGAAACGACTGGGCCATCTTTCATGCTCGCGTTGCCGAGCTGGGCCGACAAGCTGCAGTAAGTCGCCGCGAAAGGTTGCAGAACTACTACTAAATCATAGTTAAAACAGGGGTTTATGCGACAATATCGGTCGGAACATAACCTGCTGCCCAAGCCCAAAGGCAGCTTTTCGACCGGGACGTCATACAACAACAGCACTTTTTGTTTGTGAGCCCCTGATGGTTGATCAATTTCTGAAACTGCCTACCCGCTACTGGGCCTTTGCTGGTCTGGCTTTCTGTTTGTGTCTGGCACTCTCAACCGCGGTTGTGCTCAACCTTTTCAGCTACCAACAGCAGGAACAAAAACACCAGACTGATACCTTGGCAGATTTGCACGCCAAGGGCTTGCAGGACCATCTGATACGTTCTTTCAGCGTCGCCGACGCACTTGCCGGTGTTGTTAGGTTCACTAACGGCGAATTCAACGATTTCCAGGGTTTCAGCACTGAATTGCTGCGCAATTATCCGGGCGTTTCGATGCTCGCTCTGGCTCCTGGAGGTGTAGTCGACATGATTGCGCCACTCGAAGGCAGTCAAGAGAATCTCGGGCGTGATCTCTTCACTGATCCAGACACATCAAGGGATGCATGGCTGGCTGTCGAACGAGAAGAGTTGACGATTTCCTCCCGGGTAACACTGGCAGATGGACGTGAAGTCATCGTAGGCCGTGTGCCTGTTTATCTTGAAGATGACCATCAGCGAGAGTTTTGGGGGCTGGTCAGTGTTCTTATCCGGATTTCGGGACTGCTGGAGACGGCAGATCTGCAACACTTGCGTGAACAGGGTTATGCCTATCAATTGCTACGCCTTGATACCCTCAGTGGTGATTATGAAATCGTTCTGAGCAGCCATGATGCCTTGTCTGGCAATTACATGACGGGTGACTTCGAGCTAACCAATAGCCGTTGGCAGTTGCGTATCGAGCAGGAGGCTGAAGGCTCAATGCCCTATCTGCTTATATGGATGTCAACTGCCCTGCTGATAAGCCTGTTGCTGGCATATCTGGTTTTATCGCTATTACGTGTCCGTTGGCAGCGTGAACATCTTGAGCATGAAGTGGTAATGCGCACAGCGACTATTGAGGAAGGCCGTCAACGCACCGAAGGTATAGTACTTGCCATTCCTGACCTATTGTTTGAAATGGACCGGGAAGGCACCTACCTGACCTATTACTCGGCACCTGAGCGACTTGAAGCGCCCTTCAGTCAGCTCCGCGGGCGCACAGTCAGCGAGGTGTTCACGGATCGCGCATCGGCGGATGCGGTGCTGGCTGCTTTACAAGAGGCAGACAGGCAAGGGTGGTCCACGGGCCAACGCATCTGTTTACCCGTTGATGAAAGCCAGCGCTGGTTTGAGCTATCAGTTGCTCGCAAGCCGGGGGCTGAGCCACCGGTGTTCGTCGTGCTGTCAAGAGATATCAGTTTGCGTATCAAGGCTGAGCAAGCTGCGCGGGACAACCTGGCACGTTACGAAGCGCAAATTTCGGCAACCAATACCGGGGCCTGGGAATACGATACTCATCGCAACATCCTCTACTGCAATGATGAATACTTTTCCCTGCTGGGCATGAAAGCGGATGACCTGACGGCTGTTCAGCGCTCGGATATCTGGTACGTCTGGGTGCGCCTGATTCATCCGCAAGACCAAAGTCGGGCTGTGCGCCGCTTTGTGCGCTACATGCGTGATCAATCACTGGATTTGTACGAGGATCAGGTCCGTGTAAGGCATGCTGATGGCCACTGGGTCTGGCTGCTGGTTCGAGGGCGCTATATTGTCAGCGTTGAAGGTGAGCGTAGTGGGCGCTTTGTCGGCACAGTGATGGATTTTTCTGAGCAGGTAGAAGCGACTGAGCGCTTGCGTCTGACTACTCGCGCTTTCGAGCAAAGTACTGACGGCTTTCTGATCACTGACCCCGAGCAGCGCATTATTATGGTCAACCAGGGCTTTAGCCGGATCACTGGTTACTCTGAAGCCGAGGTTTTGGGTAAAAAACCCAGCATTCTGTCTTCCGGTCGACACAATCGCGCCTTTTACGAAAGCATGTGGCATCAGATTGACAACGAGGGGCAATGGCAAGGCGAGGTCTGGAACCGACGCAAGGACGGCACTTTGTACCCGGAATGGCTGACTGTCACCCGTTTACTGAACGAACAGGGTGAGGTCAGTCATTATCTGGCGGTGATCAATGACATCACCCAGCGCAAGCAAGATGAAAAGCGTATCTACAGGCTGGCCTACTATGATCCGCTGACTGAGTTACCCAATCGGCCGCTTCTTGAACAGCGCGCTACCTTTGCGTTTAAACTGGCAGCGCGGCACGAGCGGCAGGTTGCTCTCTTGTATATCGATCTGGATAACTTCAAGAACGTTAATGATTCGTTGGGGCATGAGACAGGCGATACACTTTTGGTTGCGATTGCCAAACGCTTGCAGGGCTCCCTGCGAGATGTAGACACACTGGCACGTCTGGGTGGTGACGAGTTCATGCTTTTGTTGCCGGAAGTCGATGCCAATGTTGCCAGTTTGAAGGCCGAAGATATTCTGCATTTGCTGGCTGATCCGATCGAAACCCAGGGGCATGAACTGGTGGTTACTGCGTCCATCGGCATTGCCATGTATCCGGACGACGCCAGTGACCTGGCTGGCTTGCATACCAAGGCGGATATCGCTATGTACCGGGCCAAGTCGCTGGGCCGCAACACCTTCAGTTTTTTTACTCCAGCACTGCAAACGCATTATGTGCGCACACTGGAAATCGAGAACGCTTTGCGCAGGGCTCTGGAATTGAACCAGATGAGCCTGAATTATCAGCCGCAGCATGAGCTGGTGAGTGGTCGTTTGCTTGGTTTTGAAGCTTTGTTGCGCTGGCAGCATCCAGAACTGGGTCAGGTGTCGCCAGCCGAATTTATTCCGGTGGCAGAAAATAGTGGTTTGATTTTGCCGATTGGTGACTGGGTGATGGAGCAGGCGATGGCCCAATTGGCACGTTGGCATGCCGCGGGGCATAACCAGTTGAGTATGGCGATTAACCTCTCGGCCGCCCAGTTCAATGCACCAGACCTCGCGACACAGGTAGCCAGCCTGCTGCGGCGGCATCACTTACCGTCTAGCAGTATCGATCTTGAGCTGACTGAAACCATCGCGATGCAGGACCCGGATCTGGCAGTCAGCATCATGCAGGAGCTACATAACCTGGGGATTGGGCTTGCACTGGACGATTTTGGTACTGGTTACTCGTCGCTGAGTTACCTCAAGCGTTATGAATTGCAAACCCTGAAAATCGACCAGTCGTTTATCCGTCACCTGAGCGCCAATAACGATGATGCGGCCATCGTCAGTGTGACCATCAACCTGGCCAGAAGTCTGGGCATGCGGACGCTCGCCGAGGGGGTAGAAACCAGCGAACAACTGAGAATTCTGCGTCTGCAGGGCTGCGATATTGCTCAGGGCTATCTGTTCAGCCGACCGCTAGCCGAGCCGCAGGCCACTACCTATATCACCAGTTATGAGGTGCTGAGCCCATGAGCGATGTTCTCTGGCAACCGGATAAGGCTGCCAATAACACGCAACTGGCACATTACCGTGACAGTTTGCAGGCTGCCGGACAGGGTCCGTTCGTCGATTATGCAGCACTGCATGCCTGGTCAGTGGCAGATGTCGGACGTTTCTGGCAGAGCATCTGGGAGTTTACCGGGGTCTACAGTCATCAACCGCCAGTCAAGCCCTTGGCCTGTGGCGGTATGCCGGGCGCCCACTGGTTTCCTGGCGCGCAACTGAATTTTGCCGAAAATATGTTACGCCATGCCGTGCACGACGATGCCAGCAAGCCAGCTTTGATTGCTTATGCTGAATCACGTCCGGTGCAGCGTATGAGCCGGGCTGAGTTACTCGCCCAGGTGGCGGCATTGAGCGCCTGGCTGCGCGAGCAGGGTATTGAGCCTGGTGATCGGGTGGCTGGAGTGATGGGCAACACGCCCGAGGCGATCGTTGCAATGCTGGCCTGTGCCAGCGTGGGTGCAATCTGGTCGTCGGCTTCACCGGATTTTGGCCAGGCCGGGATTCTCGACCGCTTTGGCCAGATAGAGCCACGCATCCTGTTTGCCGTCAATGGCTACAGTTATGGCGGCAAGACGCATGATCGGCGGACCGAGATGCTAACTTTGCGCTCGCAACTGCCGAGTGTAGAGCGTTTGGTGATGATTGATCTGCTGCCTGATCTGCCCTTGCCTACTGATTGCCAGAGCTGGACTGAAGTAATGGCAGTGCATGCCGGTGCGCGGCCTTTATTCACACCCCTGCCCTTTGATCACCCGCTTTACATTCTTTATTCCAGCGGGACTACCGGGGTGCCCAAGTGCATTGTTCACGGTGCCGGCGGTACTCTGTTGCAACACAGCAAAGAGCTGATGTTGCATGCTGATCTGGGTCCGGAAGACGTACTGTTCTACTTCACCACCTGCGGCTGGATGATGTGGAACTGGTTGGCATCAGGCCTGGTTACCGGCGCCAGCCTGGTGTTGTTCGAGGGCAACCCCGGTTTTCCCGATCTGCAGCGGCTGTGGCAACTGGCGGAGGATGAAGGCATTACCCACTTTGGCACCAGTGCCAAGTTTCTTGGCAGTTGCCGCAATGCCGGCCTTAAGCCGGGCCAGCAGCATGATCTGAGTGCCGTACGAGTGCTGCTCTCCACCGGCTCACCGCTGTTGCCGGAGGATTTTGACTGGGTTTATCAGGCAGTAAAGTCTGATCTGCTGCTGGGTTCGATCTCCGGCGGTACGGATATCGTGTCCTGTTTCGTCGGCAGCAACCCGCTTTTGCCGGTGCGTCGTGGGCGTATCCAGTGCCGCATGCTGGGCATGGCGGTCGAAGCTTTTGATGAAACCGGCCAGGCGGTGATCGACCAGCGCGGCGAATTGGTCTGCACCCAGCCAGCGCCGTGCATGCCGCTGGGCTTCTGGCGAGACCCACAAGGTGAGCGTTATCAGGACGCCTACTTTTCCCGTTTTCCGGGTGTCTGGGCGCACGGCGATTATGTCGAATTTGCCGCCGACGGCAGCTGTATCATTCATGGTCGCAGCGACGCCACGCTGAACCCCGGCGGCGTACGCATCGGCACCGCAGAAATCTACCGGCAGGTGGAAACCTTGCCGGCGATTGCCGACAGCCTGGTGGTCGGGCAGGATTGGCAAGGTGATGTGCGGGTAATTTTGCTGGTGGTCCTCAACCCCGGTGAAGTACTGGATGAGCCGCTGCGTCAACAGATCCGTCAGCGCATCCGTGACAACGCCAGCCCGCGTCATGTCCCCGCAGTTATTGCTGCTATCAATGCGGTGCCCTATACCCGCAGTGGCAAGAAGGTAGAACTGGCGGTAGCGCGATTGTTACGTGGCGACAGCGTAGATAACCGCGAAGCGCTGGCCAACCCGGAAGCCCTGGATCAGATCAGTCAATTGGAGCAGTTATGGCAGTAGGCAAAACACTCGGCAGCCGTCTACCGATTATTCAGGCACCCATGGCAGGTTCCCAGGATAGCCGGTTGGCGCTGGCGGTCTGTGCCGCTGGCGGTGTCGGTTCGATTCCGGCAGCCATGTTGAGTAGCGACGCATTGGCCGCTGAGTTGGAGTGTATGCAGACAGCTGCAGGGCCGTGGAATGTGAACTTTTTCTGTCATCAAGCGCCACCGGCTGATGTGGCTGTCGAGCAGCGCTGGCGGGAGAGCCTGGCGCCCTATTACGCCGAATTCGAGTTGGATGCCGGGAAAGCCCCCAGTGGCGCTGGCCGGCAACCTTTCAGCCGTGAGCTATTGGACATATTGGCCGACTGCCCACCGCCGCTGGTCAGTTTCCATTTTGGTTTGCCGGCTGCGGATTTGCTGGCTCAGGTTAAAACCTTGGGCTGCAAGGTGCTGGCCAGCGCTACCACCGTTGCCGAGGCGCGCTGGCTTGAGCAGAACGGTGCGGATCTGATTATCGCCCAAGGGCTAGAGGCTGGCGGCCATCGTGGCATGTTTCTCAGTGATGACATTAGCACCCAGGTAGGTATCTTTGCTCTGCTGCCCCAAGTGGTTGCTGCTGTATCCGTGCCGGTGATTGCTGCCGGGGGTATTGCTGATCCGGCCGGCGTGCGCGCTGCGACGGCCCTCGGCGCCAGTGCCGTGCAGGTTGGTACTGCCTATCTGCTATGCCCTGAAGCCATTACCAGTGCTGTGCACCGTGCTGCCTTGCAGGCACCAGGAGCCGAACACACAGCACTGACCAACCTGTTCAGCGGGCGTCCGGCGCGCGGTATCGTCAACCGCTTGATGCGCGAGCAAGGGCCGATGAGTGAACTGGCACCGGCTTTTCCACAGGCGGGTAATGCGCTGGCGCCCCTGCGCAAAGCTGCAGAGGCGGCCCAGAGCGGTGATTTCTCGCCGCTCTGGGCCGGTCAACATATACCCGACAAGGTGCGCTCGGCCGCGGAGTTGACACGTTGGCTTGGCCATTGACGCAAAGCAGCAAACTTACGTCGATATCTTGCACATCAACGGCAAGCTTGCATATCTTTTACATGGCAGTTTTACATTTTTTCGCTTGAGACTTTAGCCTCTACCCCGATGCTCGGCTGCTGGCTTAGGGTTGCACCGCTTGCTCATGGCTTTTCATCAGCTCAAGTAATTGGCTGACCTGCCAGGGTTTGGGCCAGTAACAGTGAACTTGGGCGCGGTTGATCGCATCAGCCAGTACCTGCTGGTCCGCCCACGCGGTCAACAATACGCGTTTGGCATTTGGCTGTTTCTGGCGTACCTGTTGCAGGTAGTCGACACCGCTGCTTTTCGGCATGCTGTAATCGCTGATGATAATGTCATATTCGTGCCTTTCCAGCCCTTCCAGCGCATCTTCTGCTGAGGTAAAGGAGTGGGTTTCCCAGTCGCCATAGCGACGCAATTCACGCTGCATAGCCTTCAGCAGAAAGGGTTCATCGTCGACGAGTTGAATTTTCATGGGACGGTGTCCTCACGGATGGTTTGACTGTTTTTGAGGCTGTCCTTGAGGACAGGCACCCGGTATTGGGTTTGTTCACTGGCTTCAAAGCTCAGTAACTTATCGATGATCATGTCGCTCAGCGCCTTGTTGGCATTCAGTAACAGTAAGCCGCTATGTGCGATAAGGTTCTTGCCCAGTACCATGCCGGGTAGAAGCTGCCGAGTGCTCAACCACACACAGGCGTCCTGGCCTGGCGATAACTCCGCAAACTGTTCGGTACACGCTACGAACAGCGGCACGAGTTCCGGTGAGTAGCGGCTGCCCGCTGCTTGCTGAATCAGATCGATAGCCTGTTCGCGGTCCAGTTGTCGTGGCACGATCAGGCCAGCTTGCAGCTCAATGTAATCAACGGCGAGACGTAAAATCTGGCTTGAACGGGGTATAGCATTGCCGGTCAGTTGGTCGGGGTGTCCACTGCCGTTCCAGGCCTCCTGATGATGGCGAATAATCTGTGCAGTCTCCTGCAAGGGTTCCAGCCCCAACAGCACTTCACTGCTGGTTTGCGGGTAGCGTTCCCAGAGTTGTCGCTCACGATTACCCATGCTGTCGAGCGGCAGTTGCAGTAAACGATCGTCCCAGGTCAGCTTGCCGATGTTATAGAGAGCGGCTGCCATGGTGAGATTACGCCGGTCACTCTCGGCGTAATCCAGTAATGCTGCCATGGCATTGCACAGCTCGGTAACGCGGGCATTGGTATGCTGGCTGGCCGGCAAGCGCATATTGATCAGCGATCCAAACACTTCGGTCGCTTGCATATAACTGTGCTTCAACTCTTCATAGGTCAGGTCCAGCATGTCGGCTGTCTGCTCCAGCTCGCTGGTCTTTGCGGTGACCTGATGCTGTAGTTGGTCGTTGAGTTGTTTGAGTTGATGGTTCTGTCGGGTAATGATACGACTCAGGCGGATCCGCTCTCGCTCTGACGCCTGTAACGTCAAGCCCTGCTGTAGGGTGTGACGCAGCTCGTCGTCGTCCCAGGGTTTGCTCAGGTAGCGGAAAATTTGTCCTTCATTAACGGCTTTGACGGTAGTCGTCATATCCGCGTAGCCGGTCAGTAATATGCGTACACTGTCTGGCCAGAGGGTATAAGCATGGCCAAGCAGGGTGGCGCCATCCATGCCGGGCATCCGTGCATCAGAGACGATGACGTCAAAGGCTTGCTGCTGTAACAGGGCATAGGCGGCATCACCCGACTCTGCCAGCGTGATGGCGTAATCGTCCTGACGCAGTAAGCGATGCAGGCTGCGGAGAATATTCGGCTCATCATCGACCAGCAACAAGCGAATGGCTTGTTCCGTGTTATTGGCTGACATAGCTGACCTCCTTGTGTTCGTTTGGCTGCAATACTGGCAGCTCAAGATGGAAACAGGTACCGGCGCCAGGTTCGCTGATGACTTCAATGCGCCCGCCGTGTTTTTGAACGATGTTATAGGAGAGTGACAGGCCCAGTCCGGTTCCCGTACCGACTTCTTTGGTGGTGAAAAAGGGCTCGAAAATACGTTTTTGGGTCGCGTTATCCATGCCGCAACCGGTATCTTCAATGTTGATCCAGACCTTTTTCCCGACGCTGCCTGAGCGCACGGTAATGACACCTTGCTGGTCGATAGCTTGGGCAGCGTTGACCAGTAAGTTCACCAGAACCTGATTGATCTCCGATAAAATACATTCAACCTGGGGAAGGTCGCCGAGTTCGACAATCAGTTCAGCTTTGTATTTGATTTCGTTGTGTACCAGATTGAGCGAGTTGCGGATGGCGGTATTCAGATCGGCGAGGGCAAACTCGTTACTGCCCTGATGGGAAAACTCCTTGAGAGACTGAATGATCTTTCGCACTCGGGATATCCCTTCGGTAGACTCCTGCAGCAGGTCCTGGATGTCATCACGGATCATGCCAAAGTCAATGCTGTCCTTGAGTTGCTGCAGGCGCTGGATATCCAGCTTGTCTTCAACCGCATTGATCAGATGCAGCACATCTGTCACATATCCGGACAGCGCGTTGATATTCGACATCACAAAGCTGATAGGGTTGTTGATTTCATGCGCAACGCCGGCTGCCAGTTGGCCAATAGCAGCCATTTTCTCTGATTGCACAAGCTGCATGTTGGCTTGCTTCAGACTGATGATGAGTTCTTCTTGTTCGAGCTCACGAATAGCCAATTGATTGCGGGCATCATTGAGTTTTTCATAGGAGCGGGCTATGTCCGTGGCATCGTACTGAACAAAGCCAAGCAGTGGTTGGCCATTGGTGTCGTTAAACGCAAATACCATCGAACTTTCCAGTCGCGGGCTGTTGTATTTTGGATTGAGAATGGGGTCGCCCACGAGCAGAGGGGACTGTCGCCAATGGCTATAAACTGGCCAATCATTGGCGATCGCTTCGGTGGCCATTTTTTTCAGCGTGGCGTGATCACTGTCAGGGAAGACAGTAGTGATGGGTTGGCCGAGGTGAGTGGCCAGATTGAGACCGCTTTGTCGTTCAATCATGTCGTTCCAGAACAGCACGCGCAGTGCATGGTCGGTAACCAACAAACCGAAACCTATGTGATTAAAGAAACCACGTAACATGTGTTCAATTCGGGAGGACATGGCTGACCTCTGGCAGAAAGAAATGGTACAGAGGCTTCTGCAATTTTGACGCCATAATTATGGCCGCGCTGCGCCCGGTACCTGCTGTTGCCTGACGCCTCTTTGATGCGGGTCTTGCAATATGCAAGGCAAAATAAACTTCATTTCGCTTCTGAGGCCAAAGCCTTACGCCAGCGCTCGGAATAATTCTTTTTCCGCGGTCAAGTGCAACAAAATCAACCTGCGAGTGGCCGGTCAGTGGGACAGATTCGAGTTTGCGTTAGCCCTGTTCGCCGACAGCAATCTCATGGATATGAATACCGGTCTCCAGCAGGAGTCCGTAAGCGTGGGCAGCATTCAGATCACCGACGACGGGGTTGCGGTTTATCGATCTGGGTATACCCTTCGGTGCGGACAGGTTGGGCAGCATGTCACCACCGCCATAGATACTGCCGATAAACTGATCAAGCTGCGTGCCGCGTTGCTGTGCGGCTCGTTTGAATAGCGGTAGGCAAACGTCGACACGGCGAGGGGTCGTGGCGATTCAGGTGTTTCCTTGATACTGCTTCAGCTTACGATAGAGCGTTGACGGGGCAACCTCAAGAGCGGCAGCGACTTTGGTGATATTGCCTGCGAAATGCTGCATGGCATGATCGATGGCCTCTCTCTCAACTTGTGCGAGAGATTTGAGTGAGGTCGGTGAGTGAGCCTTGGTCTGTGCAGGATTGGTCGCTGATGTTGTTGCAGGCGAGACCAGGCTTGCTGAACCCAATGCGAGCATCCGCGGTTCTACCTGTTCACCATAATGCATGACAACTGCTTGGCGAATACTGTTTTGCAGTTCCCGAACGTTGCCTGGCCAGCTGTAATCGAGCAGTGCCTGGATGGCAGCCGGAGTAAAGCCTTTGAAATGGCGGTTTTCAGCGGCGCTGTAGCGCTGAAGAAACGTGCCAGCCAGCTGAATGATGTCGTCTCCCCTATGGCGTAAGGGCGGGAGTTGAACCGGAATGACATGCAGCCGGTAAAACAGGTCTTCACGGAAGAGCCCATTGCTGACGGCTTTACGAATATCAATATTGCTGGCGCAGACAACCCGGCAATTGACCTTTTTGCTGACGGAAGAGCCGACCGGCGTGATTTCTCCTGTTTGCAAAAAGCGAAGCAGTTTGCTTTGCACATCAAGACTCAGCTCGGTCAACTCATCCAGAAAAAGCGTGCCATTGTGTGCCTCTTCGCAGAGTCCGCGACGGTTCTGGATTGCGCCCGTGAACGCCCCTTTGGTATGGCCAAACAGTTGGGATTCAACCAGCTCTACCGGCATGGTTGCACAGTTGACCGAGACTAGCGGAGCCTTGCTGCGTTGGCTGAGTTCATGGATCGCTTGCGCACAGAGCTCCTTGCCGGTACCGCTTTCACCACTGATGAAAACGGGCGCATCGGAGAGGGCTGCTAGTTTAAGGGTTTTGTATAGCGCCTGCATGGGCAAGGAGGAGCCAATAAAGTCTGCAGTAGGTGGCTCCTCCTGTTGAAATTGCCCTGCCCCATTGGCCAAGCTTTCCAGACGGGCTGCGCGTAGTGTGTTGCTGATGCTCACGCTCAAACGGTAATCATCGACCGGTTTGAGAAGATAATCGTGGGCGCCTTCTTTCATCGCCTCTACCGCCAATTCAGCCGAGGCATCCGAGGTGATCACAACGACCTTGGTTGTTAATTGGCGGGTACGCAGTTGCTCAAGTAAAGATAGCCCGGTGGTGTCTGGAAGGTGCATATCAAGCAGGACGACGGCAGGCTTGAGCCCCTGGTTGAGTTGCTCGATAACCTCTGCGCCAGAATGTGCCAGGCGGATATCATCAACCAGCCCGCTCAACCAGGCCTGATACAGAATGGCACTGGAACGATTATCCTCAACGATCAGCAAACTTTCTTGCCCCGGCATAAGTGACCTTAGCTGCTATGTTGGATTGATACTTGCAAGATAAACGATATTTGTCGACAGGACACCATTATGCAGGTCGTAAAACATCAGTTTAGTCCGGCAAAGATTCTTGTGGTTGACGACTCTGAGGCTTGCTTATTGCTGGTCAAGGCACTGTTGGAAAAGTTGGGCTATGAGTGCTTTTGTGCTTCAACTTTTCTGCAAGCTTGTGAGTATGCCAGCGAGCATAAACCTCAACGCGCCTTGATTGACTTGGTTATGCCTGAAGGTAATGGTGCTATTTTGAGTGCTGAATTGCACCGCCGGTGCCCGGGTATCCACACTTTTGTTATCAGCGCAGACTACCCGGTGGACCTGACTTCCTCAAGTAATGCCTGCGGGCGTTTTTCCGGGGCTATAGGCAAGCCGGTCAGTCTGACTGGCTTACGTGATTTGCTCGGCTTGCCAGCCAGGCAAGAGTCGCCGGTTGATGGCCTGAGCATGCGGTTGGAGAGCTTGCCGCAACCGCAAAGAGCTATGTTTGTGCAGGCTTTGCTGCAAGATCTCGACGATGTGTCGATCCTTTTGTCGCACGCAGGAAGCTTGACGCAGTATTTGTATTGTGTCCATCGCCTGGTCGGCATTTTTGCTGCAGCGGCAGTAGAGGAGCGACATGATATTCAGTTGTTGGAGCATAAACTGAAACAGGGTGACGCCCTTGCGCCACAACAGATGACCCAGATACTCGAACATATTCGTTGTGTCAGTTCGCGTATCCGGCACTATGTGGAATGAGACAGATTAACGGGTTTATCTGCGTGATCAGTCGACCCGATTTTTTCATGAGTCAGAGAGAGTTGAGCCAATGATCGATCTTAAACGAACCGCTTTGCTGCTGATTGGTTTCCAGAACGATTACTTTGCGCCTGATGGTATCTTGCATGGCGTTATTGAGGAGTCTTCACGGGTAACGGGGGTACTGGAAAATACCCTTTCACTGTTGCGCCAACAGGGCCATGCCTTTGCTATGGTAGTCAATACGCCCATCCTGTTTACGCCAGACTACAGTGAGCTCAAAGACCCAGTCGGTATTCTGAAAACGATTGTTGAGGTGGGCGCGTTCAAACAGGGTTCGCCGGGTGCGGAGGTCATTGCTGCAATGGACGAGTTCAAGGATCTGATTACCTATGTGCCGGGCAAGCGTGGCCTCAATGCCTTTGCCGAGACCGGTTTGGCAGATATCTTGCGCCAGCAGGACATCGAGCATGTCGTGCTGGCCGGCACAGTGACATCCCTGTGTATTGATTCCAGTGCGCGTTCGGCGCTTGACGAAGGTCTGAAGGTAACGATTCTGAGTGATTGCACCTCTAGCCGTACGCCCTTTGAGCAGCAGTTCTATTGCGAACAGATTTTCCCTTTGTATGCCAGCGTGACAACGTCGGCTGACTTGACTGCCGCTCCCGCCAGTTCGGGTTGATGAGTCCTGATTATGGCTGACACCCCCAGAGATGAGCTACAGCTTCAGATCCAGTATGCGTTAATGGAGAAACTCTCCAGTACGCAAGCGCTGCACAGTCGGCTATTGGCTTTGCTGGATGCTGCCATTTTCATTTGTGATGCAGACTATCGTCTGTCGCTGGTGAATGCCGCGTGGTCTCGGCAGACGGAAAAGGATGAGGCGAGCTTGCTGGGCATGCAGTTGTCGGATTTCCAGCAAGATAATGATGGTTTACCTGCGCTGCCTGAGAGCTTGCCGTTGCTGCATGATGGCATTGAGCTAAAGCTCTTTTTGCAACCCAATCAGCCACGCTGGTTTGAATTGCGCATGGTGGCGGGGGAAAAAGGCCAGTTCATTGGTAGCCTGTACGACATAGATCAGCGCAAGCAGGTTGAAGCGCTGCTCAAGCACAGTGAGCGGGAAAATTTCCGGCTTGCCCAGGTGGCTCTGCATACTGCCAGCATTGTAATTATTACCGATCCTCTGGGCCGTATTGAATGGGTCAATGACAGTTTTACCGAGCTCTTTGGCTACACGCTGGATCAGGTAGCCGGCTTTCGACCCGGTCAACTGTTGCAGGGACCGCGTACCGATCCGGCGACAGTCCATTACATGGCGCAGTGTATCGCCCGAGAGGAGGGCTTCACCACAGAACTGGTCAATTACAAAGCCAATGGTGAGCCGGTATGGGTAGCGCTGAGTGTGACCCCAGTGCGTGATGCGCAGCAGCGGTTGACCCAGTTTGTCGGGATCGAGACAGATATCACGGCGCGCGTGCGTTCTGAGCAACTGATGCTGGAAGCTCAGGCACAATCGGCTCGGGTGCATGCGCTTCGTGACCGCCTGTTGGCCAATGTCAGCCATGAGTTGATGACACCCTTGACCACGGCAATGGGTACGCTGGCGTTAATGCGTGCTGACGATGCTGATCAGGCATCCCAGCTATCGCAGTTGGAGTCCAGTTGTGAGCGTTTGCGGGACATGCTGGAAAACCTGGTTGCACTGTCCACCACACCGATAGCCAGCCCGGTGTCGGCTGTCGAGCCAGAGCACCCTGCCCGCGTGGCTGCCTTGATGGCCAGAGCAGTTGATCGGATTAGCAAGCAGCATCCCGGCTTAGCGGAGGCCATAGTGCTGAATGTCGATGACGCGGTGCCCGATCAGGTGTTGCTAGACGAGGCCAAGTTGTCACGTATCTTGCTGAACTTGCTGGATAATGCCTGCAAATTTGCGCCCATAGGTGCTATCGAGTTGGGCACGCGCGTGGTGTCAAGTGCCGAGGCTGCAGAGACTTTGCTATTCTGGGTACAAGATACTGGAAGGGGTATGCCTGAGGACGCACTCAATGATATCTTTTTGATGTCAGATATGGATGCGGGGGTAACGCGTGAGCGAAGTGGGGCTGGTTTGGGTCTGACGGTCTGCAAGCTGCTCGCCAGTGCCATGAATGGCCACTTGTCGCTCAAGACGGCAGACGGTCAAGGTTTTAGGGTGACACTCAGTGTGCCTTTGCGTCTCCCTTCAGCAGATGAACTGCCGCTCACTTCAGGACTGCCACCGGGGCCGGTTTTGGTGGTCGAGGATAACAAGATTAACCAAGCTATCATTACACGCTTTGTTGAAGAACTGGGATATAGCGCAGTTACCGCGGACCATGGCAACGAGGCACTCGAGCAGATCCAGCATCAGCATCCTGCGCTGGTATTAATGGATATCCAGATGCCGGTCATGGACGGCCTGGAAGCAACCCGACAGATTCGGGCAGGTGAAGGAGAGGCTGCCCCGCCCCTCCCGGTCATCGGTATTACGGCGGATGGCGTGCAGAATGTGGTTGCCGCCTGCTATCAGGCCGGCATGCAGCGCGTGCTGGGCAAGCCTATCGACAAACAACAATTGGGCAGTGTGTTGGCCATGTTTCTGACAGCGCAAGGCCAGACGGAAAAGGGTGATCAGTCATGACGTCAGAAAAGAGCGGCCTGTCATTGCTGGTGGTCGACGATGAGCCGATGTTGCGAACCCTGCTGGTGCGTGGCTTGCAAAGTCAGGGTTATGCGGTTTCCGAGGCGGAAAACGGTGAGCAGGCGCTTGCTTTTAGTCGTGATCACAACTTTCATCTGGTGCTGATGGATGTGAGTATGCCGGTCATGGATGGCTTTACCGCCTGTCAACCTTTGCATGCGATACGTCCACAACTACCCATCATCATGTTGACCGGTCACGATGATATTGAGTCCGTCAATGCTGCGTTCAATGCCGGTGCAACCGATTTTATCAGCAAGCCCATCAATCTTCCGTTGCTAAACCAGCGCGTGCGCTATGCCCTACGTGCAACCTTTCAGGCGAATGAACTCAATCGTGCCTATCACGACCAGAATACGGCTTGTCGACTGGCTCGGCTGGGTTTCTGGCGTATTAACATGCATACCGGAGATCTGCAGTTTTCAGCGGACGCCCACGAGTTATTAGGCTTGGATTGCTTGCCGGAAAAGCGCAGCGATCTGGCGGATCTATTGACCACGGAACAATTACATAAACTGACCATGATGTTACAGGCTGCCGTGAGCAGTGGTAGCACCCTTGATACTGAGGTCCAACTTGGTAAGGGAAAGACCATTCGTCATCTTCGCTTGATGGCGGACAATGCACTTGATCCTCTGGTGATCTCGGGGGCCTTTCAGGACATTACCGAGCAGCGTAGCAAGGATCAGCAGATTGCTTATCTGGCGGAACATGACAATTTGACGGGGTTAGCTAAACGGCGACTGTTCATCAGTCAGCTTGAGCAGATTCTGTCGACCTGTGAGACAGAAGATGTCTGGGTGGTGGTGGCACTTGATATTGCCCGAATGCAACGCATCAACGATGCATTGGGTTCTGAAGCCGGTGACCAGTTGTTGATCATGGTGGCGCAAAAGCTGGCCGATACCTTACCCAAAGAGCATTTGCTGGCGCGCCTTGAGGCCGACTGCTTCATTTTTGCCAGCCTCTTACCCGTTGATATTGCCAGGACCCAGAACTGGCTTGCAGCACAGCTTAAACCTTTGGAGGAAACCTGGCAGTTGCAGCGTCAAATGGTCAGCTTGAACTTCAAGGGTGGTTTTGCCTTGAGTGAGCCTGGCATTCGGGCGGATGCCTTGTTGCAGCAGGCTGTCAGAGCCAAGGCTCAGGTGACGCCGGGAGGGCGTTTATCACTGATGAGCGATCAGGGGCTGGTAGGACAGGATGGAGCGGGCTTGCTTGCGCTGGAAGAAGACCTGCGGCTTGCTTTTGACCGAAATGAGTTTTTCCTGCTGTATCAACCGCAGGAGAGTCTTGCCGACGGATGCATTTCCAGTGTTGAGGCGCTGGCGCGCTGGCAGCATCCGGACAGAGGCTTGCTGGGACCTGACCGGTTCATTCCGCTGCTGGAAAGTATGGGGTTGATGACCGAGTTCGGTGACTGGGTGTTGCGTACCGCCAGTCGACAGGCTTTAGCCTGGGCGTCCGAGGGGTTGCATATGGTGGTAGCTATCAATCTGTCGGCAACTCAGTTCAACGACCATGATCTGGTCAGTCGAATGCTGACCTTGTGTGCAGAAGAAAACTGCTCACCTACCCTTTTGGAGGTAGAAATCACTGAAAGCATGGCAATGACCAATCCCACGCTGGCCCTGTCTCATTTACAAGCCCTCAAACAAGAAGGCTTCCGGATTGCCATAGATGACTTCGGCGTTGGCTACTCCTCCATGGAATACTTGCTGCAATTCCCCCACGATGTACTGAAGATAGATCGCACCTTTGTCACGGGAATCACCGACAGCAAGGGTAGCCGGGCTATTATCCGGGCCATTACCAGTTTCTGCGAAAGCACCGGCATAGCGTGCCTAGCCGAGGGAGTAGAAACCGAACGGCAACGGGACTATCTGGATGCCCTTGGGGTCGATTTCATTCAAGGCTATTTGCTTGCTCGCCCGCTATTACCAGCAGACCTTGTCAATCTGCTGGCCAGCCGCCGGTCATTGTGACGGCACTTAAGGAGTATCCATGCACGTTAAGTTTTGTCCCGAACACACCATGGCCGCACTGCGTAGCGAAATGAACTGCTTGTTGGCAGCACCTGATGTGAAAACGTTACTGGTCATCGCTGCAGATGGTAATGACTGGGACGCGGCTGAGCTTGACCTGTTGTTGAAGTCAACTGCAACGCCTGTTTTGGGTGCGATTTTCCCACAGATCATTTTTCAGGATCAGCACTATGAACGTGGTTTTATCTGCATCGCACTGCAATTGCAGGTAGCGTATTGCCTGCTGTCGCAGATCAGTGATGCCGCAGCACTTGCTGAGAACGAGGCACGCCTGCATGAGGTGGCTACAGAGTGGCAGCGAGAAGAAAAGGGTACCCTTATGGTCTGGGTGGATGGCCTTTCCGGTCAGATTGGTCATCTTTTGGACGCCCTTTTCGATTGCTTTGCACTAGACAAAAATATTATTGGTGGGGGTGCGGGATCCCTGAGCCTGGTACAGAAGCCCTGCCTACTTACGCCAGAGGGCTTGTATGAAGATGCTGCAGTACTGATCAACTTGCCACGACGCAGTGCGCTGGGTGTGGCACATGGCTGGCAACCCGTTTCGGGCAGTTTCAAGGTAACCGAGGCACAAGGTACGGTTATCCGTAGCCTTGACTGGCGTCCAGCACTCGATGTGTACCGTGAGCAGATTGCCAATCATGCCGGCATCACCCTGGATCTGGACGATTTTTTCAGTACCGCGAAATCTTATCCGTTCGGTATCACCAAGCTCAGTAACGAAATGGTCGTGCGTGACCCGATTGCCGTCGATGCTGACGGCGGGCTGGTATGTGTTGGCGAGGTACCCGAAGGGTGTTTTGTCCGCGTTCTGCACGGTCAGGCTGATCAATTGATTGCTGCGGCAGCCTTGGCACGGACAATCGCCACAGATCAGGCAGCAGCGATCGGGCTCCCGGATGAGGTGATTACCGTGGTGGTTGACTGTATCTCCAGGGTGCTGTTTCTCCAGGAACGCATTCAGGACGAGTTGTCAGCGGTCTCGGGTGGCCACAAAGCGCGGGTTGTGGGAGCGCTTACCCTGGGTGAAATCGCTAACAGTGGTAATGACTATCTGGATTTTTATAACAAAACCTGTGTTGTCGGTCTGATTGAAGACACCGCCGGTAGAGGTTGACCCGATGCACTCGGTAGAAAAAACCGAAGTTCTCTATCAGATAGCCCTGTCTATCGGGAACAGTCTGGATCTGGATCAGATGTTGCAGGATAGCTTGCGAACCCTGCTGCGTTCTCTGAACGGTACGGCCGTTCAGGTGTTGGTCAGCAATGATGATGGCGTCAACGCGGCTGGCGTGGGTTATGCGTGCTTGGCGGCAATCCCGAGGCGCATTATGTCCGGTGATTATTTTGCCCCGCTCCTTCAGCGACTTGCCGAAGGCGGGCCATTGCCCTGCACGCATGCTACCGCCAGCGGCTGGTTTTACGCCTTTGAACTGCCAGATATTGGTGTGTTGTTGCTGGAAAAGCGGCTGCAGGAACTGGATCATGATCTGCAGGTTTCTCTGCAGCAGTTGATGGTCAAGCTGAGCCATGCCATTCGGGCCTGTCAATACGAGCGTGAACTCAAGCGTCAGATCAGCCTGGCTGAAGAGGCCAACCAGGCCAAAAGCCAGTTTCTGGCCAATATGAGCCATGAAATACGCACCCCGATGAACGGCGTGTTAGGCATGTTGAATCTGATGCTGGATACCCAGCTAGATCACCTGCAGTACCATCAACTGCAGTTAGCCAAGCGCTCTGCTGAGCATTTGCTGAATATCATCAACGACGTGCTGGACTTGTCCAAGATTGAAGCCGGCCATCTGTCGATCAACAAAGAGCCAGTTGATATCCTTTCTTTGTGTGGGGAAATAATGAAATCCCTTGCCACCACGGCCTGGGATAAACAGCTGGATTTCAGTTACGACCTCGATATTGGTTTGCCGGCCTGGGTATATACCGATTCGGCGCGCATCCGCCAGATCCTGATCAACTTGTTGGGCAACGCCCTCAAGTTTACCGACAGCGGGTTTGTTCGCCTGCAAGTGGATTGGCAGGCAGATACGGTTCAGCCGGAACAGGGCAAGTTGATTTTCCAGGTGACTGATAGCGGAATAGGCATTGATCCTGCGTTGCAAGAGCGTATTTTTCAACCCTTTACCCAGGTTGACAGTGCCAGTAACCGACAATACGAGGGTTCTGGTCTTGGCCTGACGATTGCGCGCCGGCTTGGCGATTTGCTCGACGGTGAGATTCACCTGCACAGCGAGCCGGACCATGGGACTACCTTCACCTTCAGCCTGCCCACGGCTATAGCGTCAGAGGCGTCTGCCTTTGAGGCGCTTGATGGTTCTCAGCCACGGGTCTTGCTGGTCACCGATCAGCCGCGGCTGAAACAGTTATTGCTGGTCATGTTGAAACGTTTGGGTATCGGGTCAGAATGGGCGACCAGTGGGCCAGAGGCTTTGTTCATGCTGCGACGAGCCAAGGCAGCGACTTTTACCCATGTATTTCTCGGGCCCTTGCAGGCGGGTATGGATCAGGCCCAGTGTTTGCGAGCCATTCGAGAGGATGCGCAACTCGCTAGCTGTCAGCTGGTTGTCATCGCGACTGATCAGCGCGCTGAGCATATCAGCACTGATCTTGCCGCGAGCCAGTTTGACTTGCTTATACAGCCGGTAATGCTGGAAGAAATCCGTCATGTATTGCAAGGGCCACCTGCTGATCGCACGATGGGTCGGCGGATACATAACTTGCATGGTTTGAAGGTGTTGGTGGCGGAAGACAACAGTATCAATCTGGCACTGTTGCAATCGCTGTTAAAAAAATATGGTATTGAGCCGCATATCGCCCTGAATGGCGAGCAGGCGGTGGCAGCGGCTGTTGAGTGTCGCTTTGATCTGATCTTGATGGATATCATGATGCCCGTCATGGACGGTCAGCAAGCACTGAGACAGATACGCCAACTTGAGAAAAACGCCGATTGCGCTGCGACGCCCATCATTGCTCTAACGGCCAACGCCATGCAGGGTGATCGTGAGCAATACCTTGCGTCGGGCTTTCAAGGTTACATAGCCAAGCCGATTGATAGTGATCTGCTGATTGATGAAATCATTCGATTGGTGCCGGGTTACGAGCCTGCAGACATCGCCGTTACGCTTAATGAAGAGCGCATCGAAACGCTGTTGTTGGCAGCAGAGCAGGAGGCAGATAATGAAAGTGTCGCTGACTTGCCTCCGCTTGACATACCCGCAATGCTGGGTCGGCTGGGAGGGGACAAAAGTCTGTTATTGACAGTTATAGAGATGTTTGTCCGCGATGGTCCCGGCTATCTCGTCGAGTTGGACGAAGCCCTTAACGCAACAGACACCGCTGCGGCTGGTCGCCTGGCACATACGCTGAAAGGATTGGTGGGTACCTTTGGCGCTGAACCTGTGGTGGCAACAGCAGGTGCCTTGCAGCAAGCCGCTGGTCAGGCGGCTGATCAAGCTGTACTCCGTTCCTTGCAACAACAATTGGCTGCTCAACTGGGACAGCTTGTCCAACAGTTACAACAACTACAGCAGACGTTGACGTGATGCACACAGAATCGTCATTCCCAACAGAATCATCAGGCCGCGAGCAATCGGCCTACAGTATATTCCTGCACCCGGTATGTACCCGAGAGTTTCGTCATGTCGCGGATGAATTGCTGTACCGCGATGCCGATGGCGTGGCGGGGTCCATGCTAACGCCTGAATGCAAGATTGCCCGAGCATGTTCCGCAGCTTTCTTTGAGGTGGGTCTGCAGCATCTGGTGGGGCAGCGTACGCTGATCTTGAGTGTGACCTGTCAGATAATGAGTCAGCTGGCAGTGCTCGACTTTCCGGCAGAGCAAATCATGCTCAAGCTTGAGGATACACCGGCCAGCCTTGCCGAATATCGTGCCTGTCTTGAAGGCTTGCGTGCAGCCGGTTACCGCCTGTTACTCACCCCGCAACAGATTGAAGAAATAGGTTTACAGGCCAGTGATTACATTTACTTGAGTCTGTTCGATGCGCCTGCCCAAGGCGGTACTCCTCCTGTGCCGCCGAAAGGCGTTGGTTTATTTGTTGCCGATATCCATACGCAAACTGATTATGAACATGCGCTGGCTATCGGCGGGGACTGGATGCAAGGACCTTTTTTTTCTACCGCCATCCAAGTGCCCACACCCCTGCGTAACCGTAAGGGAAATTTGGCTGCACGCCTCGGTTTGATGCAGGAACTCTACCGCGCCGAGCCCGATATTGGCCGGGTTGAAGCCTTGCTCTCACAGGACCCGCACTTGGTAGTGCTGGTCTTGCGACAAGCGAACCAAAATTTGCCGCTGCGCCGCAGAGAAGTCGTCAGCTTGCGTCAGGCCAGTATGTTGTTGGGGTTGGATAAACTGCAGAGTATGATCACCCAGCTCTTGCTGGCCAATAATTTTCCGCTGTCTGCGCTAAAGCTCAAGCAAATGCTCTTGCGGGCTGCCATGTGTAAGCGGGTTGCAAGGCGTTTGCAGTCATGTGATCCAAGTGAAGCCTTTGCGATGGGTCTTTTTTCATTAATGGACAGCTATCATGGTGTAGATATGGCGGAGCTGGTGGAAATGATCCCTTTCACTGCAGAAGTGAAGGCGGCTCTTTTGCTGCGAAGTGGGGCGCAGGGGCGGCTGTTGAAGTTGGTTGAAGCCTTTGAGTTGGCACAACGTGAAGGACGCCAGCTAACGGTTTCTGACACCCTGAACAGCGAGTATCTGGACAGTTTGATCTGGCTACAGCAGGTGTTTATTGAGCCGACTGATAGCTAGAATGGCACGGGTAAACAGCTAGTAACAGTCAATCAAAACGCTGATCATCCGGATCCATGAATCGCCCCCGGTATCCTAGACACCCGTCAGGCTCTGGTAGTGACGCTTTTCGAACTCGATCGGTGATAGGTCACCACTCGTGCCGTGTCGGCGCCTTGGGTTATAAAACATCTCAATGTAATTGAACACGTCCTGCCTTGCAGCTTCGCGTGTTGGATAGATCTGCCGCTTGATCCGCTCGCGTTTGAGTAATTGAAAGAAGCTTTCAGCGACTGCGTTGTCATGGCAGTTCCCGCGGCGGCTCATGCTGCCCACCAGATGATTCGCTTTCAGAAAGCTCTGCCAATCACCGCTACTGAATTGACTACCTTGATCCGAATGGACCATTACGGACCCTGACGGTTTACGGCGCCATACTGCCGCTAACAGAGCGTCCAGCGCCAAATCCGAAGTCATGCGCGGCTTCATCGACCAACCAACGACCTGGCGAGAGAACAGGTCGATAACCACGGACAAATACAGCCAGCCTTCGTAGGTGCGGATGTAAGTTATATCTGTCACCTAGGCAACATTGGGCGCCGACACTTCAAACTGACGATCTAGGTGGTTCGGTGAGACAACAGCAGGTTTACCGCTGTAGTAGCCTCGACGGCGCCGATAGCCGGACTGAGACCGCAGTCCTTCGCCGCGCATTAGCCGGGCTACCCGGTGCTTACCGCAGGTCTCGCCAGCTTCACGAAGATCCAAATGAATTTTGCGATAGCCATACACGCCGCCGCTTTCAAGCCATGAGTGTTTTATCTGGCCCAACAGGCGCTGATCTTCCCGAGCACGGTTAGATAGCTTGTTGCGACACCAGGCATAGTAACCACTGGGGTGCACTGTCATCATCTTGCACAGGGGGCGCACGGGATATTTGTCCACTTGGCTCTGAATAAACGCGTACCTCAGTCGGACTTTCTGGCGAAGTACGCGGTGGCCTTTTTTAATATATCGCGCTCTTCTGATACGCGTTTGAGCTCGGCCTTCAATCGCCGGTTCTCAGCCTGGAGATCGTCATCCTGCTGTCGCTGGGCGGTGGGCTTATCGTAGCGCTTGAGCCATTGATACAGGCTGTGTGCCGACACGCCTAATCGAGCGGCGACCTCGGCAACGGAATGGCCTCGGTCTGCCACCTGCTTGACGGCTTCGATTTTGAATTCTTCGGTGTAGCGTGGGTTGCTCATTGGACCTCCTGGGTGCCTCGATTATAAGGCCTGGAGGTGTCTACGAAACTAGGGGCGATTCACT
>SKFV01000253.1 GCA_007117785.1 Pseudomonas sp. | reverse complement strand
GGAGCTGCGCGTGCAAGGCATGCAGGAAACCCTCGATTCGCGCAAGGTCCTGATCGATGAGTTGGAAGTGCAACGTCAGACGCTGAACAACCAGCTCACCGAGGCCCAGTCGGATCTGCGCAGCGCGCAAGCCCGGCTGGGTGATGAAAGCCAGGAAATCCTCTTGCGCTATATGCTCTATGGCGGCGGTATTGCTGGCGGTGGCCTGCTGGTCGGGTTGATCCTGCCCTCTCTCACCCGCCGCAAAAAACGCAGCAGTGACGTCTGGGTCTGACCCTTGTCGACGCCGGCCCGGCCGGCGTCATCCTATCTACCAACAGCAATGCTAATATGGGCTAACACCCATTGGTCGGAAACGCTCCATGCCAGGTAACACCATCAATACCACCGTCTACCCCAAGGGTAGTCTGGAAACCTTGTCGCAACTCGAAGTACAACAACTTAGCGAAGTCGGTTCCGGCAGCACCTATCGCCTGTTTCGCCAGTGCGCACTGGCCATTCTCAATACCGGGGTGCAGATCGACAACGCGAAAACCATTCTGGAAGCCCACGCCGATTTTGATGTGCGTATTCATCAACAGGATCGCGGCGTCTGCCTGGAGCTGATCAACGCCCCTGCCGATGCCTTTGTCGACGGCGAAATGGTCGCCAGCACCCGTGAAATGCTGTTCAGCGCCCTGCGCGATATTGTCTATACCGACAGTGACGCTGGCCGCCCGCGCACCATTCCGGATAATTCCCAAGGCATCACCGAGTACGTGTTTCACCTGCTGCGCAATGCCCGCACCCTGCGCCCCGGCGTGGAGCCTAATATGGTGGTCTGCTGGGGTGGCCACTCGATTAACCAGGCTGAATACAAATACAGCAAAAAAGTTGGCCATGAGCTGGGCTTGCGCGGACTGGATATCTGTACCGGCTGCGGGCCGGGGGTCATGAAAGGTCCGATGAAGGGCGCTACTATCGCCCATGCCAAACAACGTATTACTGAAGGGCGCTACCTGGGTCTGAGTGAACCAGGTATTATCGCCGCCGAAGCGCCGAACCCGATCGTCAATGAACTGGTGATTTTGCCGGATATCGAAAAGCGCCTGGAAGCATTTGTTCGCGTGGGCCACGGCATTATTCTGTTCCCCGGCGGCGTCGGCACCGCTGAAGAATTCCTCTATCTTCTGGGCATTCTGCTGCACCCGGATAACGTCAAACTGCCCTTCCCGGTCATCCTTACCGGCCCGGTCGGAGCAGCCGCTTATCTGGAACAACTGCATGAGTTCATTGCTGCAACCCTGGGCGCCGAAGCACAGGCTTGTTATCAGGTCATTATTGACGACCCCACAGCAGTAGCCCGGGCAATGAATGAAGGACTGAAAAAAGTCAGTGAGTTCCGCCGCGAACAGCGCGATGCCTTCCATTTCAACTGGCGGCTGAAAATCGCCAGCGAGTTCCAGCTGCCGTTCGATCCAACCCATGCCAACATGGCCGATTTGCAGCTCAGCACCAGCCTGCCCAAGCATGAACTGGCAGCCAATCTGCGTCGGGCGTTTTCCGGCATTGTCACCGGTAACGTGAAAGATCGTGGCATCCGTCTGATCGAGCAACACGGCCCCTACCAGATTCGCGGTGAGCAAAGCATCATGGAACCACTCGATGCCTTGCTGCAGGCCTTTGTCGCCCAGCAGCGGATGAAGCTGCCGAGCGGCATGGCCTACGAGCCCTGCTATCAGGTGGTCAGCTGACAGCCGCTGACCGCGCCCGGCTTACCATTCCAGCTGGGCGCCCGTCTGATACTCGATGACCCGGGTTTCGAAGAAGTTCTTTTCCTTCCGCATGGTCGCCTGCTCATCCAGCCAGGGTGAGACATTGCGCGCGCCCGGATAAGGCTCCGGCATACCCACAGTGCGTGCGCGGCGATTGGCAACAAAGCGGAACTGCTCGCTGTGATATTCCGCCGAATAGCCAAGAATCGGATCACGCAGGATGTAATTGGCGTAGGTGCTTTCCGCCGCTTCGGACTCTTCCCACATCTCGCTGACGGCTTTCGGGTCGAGTGTGAAGTTTTCCTCTTCCAGAATCTGGTTGACCACTTTCAGGCCAAACGAGAAGTGCATGGCTTCGTCGCGCAGAATGTACTGCAACTGCTCGCCGGTGCCACGCATCAGGCCGCGTCGCTGCAGGGCAAAGATCGGGCTGAAGCCGTTATAGAACCAGCAGCCTTCGAACACCGCAGCAAAGAACAGATAAGACATGATGAACTCTTCCAGATCATCACGATTACGCAGGTTCATGTTCGGGCGCATGGCGGCGTCCAGGCGGCGGTTGGCCAGCTGAATCTTGCCGTTGATTTCCGGCACCACGCGGTAGCGATTATAGATTTCGCTCTGGTCCAGGTTCAGGGTTTCGATGCAGTGCTGGTAGGTCCAGGTGTGCAGCGCTTCTTCATACACCTGACGCGCCTGATAGATCTGCAGCTCCGGCGCACTCATCTTTTCCATCACCGCCAGACCGATATTGCGCATGGCAAGGATGTCCGAGGTGGTCAGATAGGCCAAAACGTTTTCATAGACGTGCTTTTCTGCCGGCGTCAGGCGGTGATGATAGTCATGAACGTCCTGCGCCATGTTGACGTCCAGCGGCGTCCAATGGTTCTTGTTGGCGTTCATGAAGTATTCCCAGGCCCAGGGATACTTGAAAGGCGCCAGCTGGTTGATGTCGGTATTGCCGTTGATCACCCGCTTGTCATTCACATTGACCGGCGCGGGGCCGCTGGTGCTTGCTGCTTGCTTGGGTTCATCGTCCCAGTTGAGCATAACTGTTCCTCGCAAATTGTCTTAGCTAGCTCCCCTCTCCCCTTTGCGGGAGAGGGGTTGGAATTGAGGGGGGGGGCAGAAAAAACCAAGGTTTCCCTCAAGCACCTCCCCCTCTCCCTAATCCTCTCCCACAAGGGGAGAGGGGATGTATAAACCCTGTCCGGCGTGAGCGCCTGCCCCGCTACTGACACGCCTCACAATCCGGGTTGTCAATCGAGCACACCTGCGGCTGCGGTGCCGCAACCGGGGCGGACTTTTCGGCGCCGGTAGCGCCCAGCGAGCGCAGGTAATAGGTGGTTTTCAGGCCGCGTTCCCAGGCCAGTTGGTAGAGCGCGTCGAGCTTCTTGCCACTCGGTTCGGCCATATACAAGTTGAGGCTCTGCGCCTGATCCAGCCATTTCTGCCGACGCGCTGCGGCTTCCACCAGCCAGCGGGCATCGATTTCAAACGCGGTGGCATAGCGCGCTTTGAGCACTTCAGGCATGCGCTCAATCTGCTGCACGCTGCCGTCATAGAACTTGAGGTCGTTGACCATGACCTTGTCCCACAGGTCGACCGCCTTGAGATCACGCACCAGTGACGGATTGACCACGGTGAATTCGCCGGACAGGTTGGATTTGACGAACAGGTTCTGATAAGCCGGCTCGATGGACTGCGATACGCCGACAATATTGGAAATGGTCGCGGTCGGTGCAATCGCCATCACGTTGCTATTGCGCATGCCGTGACGTGCTACCAGCTCGCGTACCGGCGCCCAATCCAGATGGCTTTGCTGATCAGTGACCAACTCGCCGGGGCGGCGGTTTTCCTGCAGCAGGCCAACCGAGTCAATCGGCAGGATGCCCTGTTGCCACAAGGAACCTTCGTAGCTCTCATAGGCGCCGCGCTCAGCGGCCAGTTGCGCCGAGGCGCGAATAGCGAAGTAGCTCAACTGTTCCATGCTGGTGTCGGCAAACTCCACCGCTTCGGTGCAGGCATAGGGCAGACCCAACTGATACAAGGCATCCTGAAAGCCCATCAGGCCCAGACCGACCGGGCGGTGACGCAGGTTGGCGTTGCGCGCCTGGGGTACGGCATAGAAGTTGATATCGATGACGTTATCCAGCATGCGCACGGCGGTGTTGACGGTGCGTTCCAGGCGCTCGACATCCAGCTTGCCGTCACGGATATGCGCAGCCAGATTGACCGAGCCCAGGTTGCACACGGCAATTTCTTCAGCGCTGGTGTTCAGGGTGATTTCGGTACACAGGTTGGAGCTGTGCACCACGCCAGTGTGCTGCTGCGGTGAACGCAGGTTGCACGGATCCTTGAAAGTGATCCACGGGTGACCGGTTTCAAACAGCACGGTGAGCATCTTGCGCCACAACTGCTTGGCTGGGATCTGCTTGAACAGCTTGATCTTGCCCGCCGCCGCCTGCGCCTCGTAATGCTCGTAACGGGTACGGAAGGCATTACCATAGAGGTCATGCAGATCCGGTGCGTCACTGGGTGAGAACAGGGTCCATTCGCTGTCATCACGCACCCGCTCCAGCAGCAGGTCCGGCACCCAGTTGGCGGTGTTCATATCATGGGTACGGCGGCGCTCATCACCGGTGTTCTTGCGCAGCTCGAGGAATTCCTCGATATCCATGTGCCAACTTTCCAGATAGGCACAGACCGCGCCCTTGCGCTTGCCGCCCTGATTCACGGCCACGGCCGTGTCGTTGACCACCTTGAGGAAAGGCACAACCCCCTGACTCTGGCCGTTGGTACCCTTGATGTGTGAGCCCAGTGCGCGCACAGGCGTCCAGTCATTACCCAGACCACCCGCCCATTTCGACAACAGCGCGTTGTCCTTGATCGCACCGTAAATGCCTTCCAGGTCATCCTGCACGGTGGTCAGATAACAGGACGACAGCTGTGAATGGCGCGTTCCGCTATTGAACAGCGTCGGCGTCGAGGCCATGTAATCAAAGCTCGACAGAAGATTGTAAAACTCGATAGCGCGCGCATTGGGATCTTCTTCACGCAGTGACAAACCCATGGCCACACGCATAAAGAATACCTGCGGCAACTCCAGCCGAGCCTCGTTCCAGTGCAGGAAATAACGGTCATACAGGGTCTGCAAACCGAGGAAGCCAAACTGCAGGTCACGCTCAGGGCGCAGTGCATCAGCCAGGCGCGGCAGATCGAAACCGAGCATGGCCTCATCTAGCAGCTCGTAACCAACGCCGGCATCAACAAAGGCGGCCAGCGCTTGTGGATACAGCTCAGCCAGACTCTGATTCTGTGGCAAACCCAGCGCCAGTGCTGCTTCCAGCCGCAGTTGCTCGAGCAGCAAACGCGCGGTGACCTGACTGTAATCCGGCTCCTGTTCAATGCGGCTGCGCGCCGTCATGATCAGCGCTTCCAGCACTTCGGTTTCTTCAATGCCGTCATACAGATTGCGCAACGCATCTTCGAGCAGAGAAGCCGAGTCAATGCCCTGCAAACCGGTCGCGGCCTGCTCTGCCTGCAGCTTCATCAGGCCCAGATCCAGTGGCGCCGTGTTGCCATCGGCCTTTTTCACCGTCAGGTGCGGATGCGCTTCCATCGGCGCATCAACCGCACGCTTGCGAGACTGCTCTTCACGGTAAAGTACGTAAGCGCGGGCCACCTTCTGCTCACCCGCGCGCATCAGCGCCAGCTCAACCTGGTCCTGAATATCTTCGATATGCACCTTGCCGCCCGCCTGCAAGCGTCGGCCAATCGCCTGGACAACCTGCTCGGTCACCTCGCGTACAGCCGTATTCAGAGCCACCGACCCTGCCGCCTGATCCCCCTGTACGGCAAGAAAGGCTTTGGTCACGGCAACACTGATCTTGGACGCATTGAAACCCACCAGGGTGCCATTGCGTTTGATCACTTGCAGGGTATGAGTATCGGCTGCGGCGGAAGGGGGAGCAGCAGCAAGAGCGGAAGCAGACATGGTAATTTTTCCTGTATACGCGTTGAATTCCATTGCCTTCGCGTAAACAGGTGCGCACCCGGACACAATGCCGGGAGGCTCACGCTGCTCACCTTGAATCGCGAAGGTGCAGTTCAGAAGCCGTAGCTTCTCCTCCTGGCAGGTCTTCGGACTCAGGGGCGTGAATCAATGATTCGGCCTTGCGTGGCGACTTCCCGGCCTGAGCCAGTGTCATGCTGCCACACGCGTTCCCCTATACCGCTGCGCGTCAGTTCCGGATTCTCACCGGATTCCCTCTACCCATTGATCAATGATTGATCACTATATGTGGTAGATAACCAAGATTGAAATCACTATATACAGATAAAACAGCGGATACAAGACGAACTGACTTACCGTCTATCAGACGACCTGAAGGCATTGTTTCAGTGCAGTAAAACGAGAAATTAGTTGTGGAAAAAATTTATCCCGCGCGGCGCATCAGCCAACCACCCATGAGCAATAAGCCGAGAATGGGCAAGAGTACGGCAATCAAGGGTGAAAAACCGAAGACCAGACTCGAGGGCCCCAGCAAGTCCTGCAGGATCTGGAAGCTGAAGCCAACCAGAACGCCGGTAAACACCCGCTGACCCAAAGTCACCGAGCGCAACGGGCCGAAAATAAAGGAAATGGCAACGAAAACCAGGGCTATGGTGGCTAACGGCTGGAATAACTTCTTCCAGAATGACAGCCAGTACAGACTATTGTTCAGCCCCTGCTCGGCCAGGTATTGCTGGTAATCCCAGAGCCCGCTCATCGGCAGCACATCCGGATCAAGCACCACGACGCGGAGCAGCTCAGGCGTCAATTCCAGATCCCAGTTCTGCTCTGAACTGGTAGCCGTTTCAGTACGCCCATCCGACTGGAACAGTGTGCTCTCGACATCTTCCACCCGCCAGCCATCGGTTTGCACAGTGGCGCGACGGGCGAAACTGGTCTCGAGCAAATCACGCTGGTCATCAAAGCGGTAGCGGGTTACCCCATGCAGCACACCATTGGGCTGCACCGCATTGATATGGATAAAATCATTGCCTTCACGGTGCCATAGACCCCGCGAAGAACTGACGGCCTCGCCACTGCTTTGCGCGACGGCGCGGCGACTCTCGGCCAGGTTTTCGCTGTAGGGCGCAACATACTCACCAATCAGCACGCCGGCCAGCATCAGGGCCAGCAGCGGCTTCATCACCGCAGTGATAATCCGCGCCAGCGAGACGCCGGCGGCGCGCATGACGGTCAACTCGGAATTGCTTGCCAAGGTACCCAGCCCCACCAGACAACCGATCAGTGCCGCCAGCGGCAACATGTCGTAGAAACGCCGGGGCGCGGTGAGCAGAACATAACCCAAGGCTTCAAATACACCGTAATTGCCTTGCAGGCTGTCCAATTCGTTAATAAAGGCGAAGAGCACGTCCAGCCCGAGAATGATCAGCGACACCACCAGAATGCTGAACAGCACGGCGCTACCGATATAGCGATCAAGCCGGCGCATGGCTGACCTCCTCACGGGCGCGCGGCACCCACAGGGCCTGGCGATTGAGTACCAGCCCGACACTGAAGAAGAGCGCATGCACCCACCACAAACCGATCCAGGCCGGGGTACGGCCCTCCTCCATCCAACTACGGGCGGTAATCAACAGCGCCAGATAACTCATATACAGCAGGATAGCCGGCAGCAACTTGAGGTAGCGCCCCTGTCGCGGGTTGACCCGTGCCAGGGGTACGGCAAAGAAGGCAACGATAGGCACCAGCAAGGGGATCGCAATGCGCCATTGCAGTTCTGCCTGCAGACGAACATCCGTACTGCCGAGCAGGCTGAGTGTCGGCATGGCTTCACGGTCAGTGACTTCGGTAACGATGTCAGGACGCGGCAAGAGAACACCGTAGCTCTCATAACCAATGGTCCTGAAATCGGCAGCGCCGGGCCTGCCGTCATAGCGGAAACCGTCGAACAGCACCAGATAGCGACTGCCATCCGGGTTCATTTGCTGACGGCCAGACTCGGCCACCAGCACACCAATACGTGCATCCGCGCCGCTGTCCTGACGTTCGGCGATAAACACATCCTGCAGCTCCGTGCGGTCCTCACTCAGTCCGCCGGCGTAGGTGACTCGCTGGGCTGCCCGGCCGATGGACTGAAAGCGCCCGGCAGCCAGGGTATCGAACTCGGTCAAGGCATCCTGCTCATTGAAGACCTGCTGGGTCTTGTAGACCCCGGCCGGCGCCAGTACGAAGCTGAGCGCACCGACACACAGCATGACCAGAACCGCAGCACCCTGGGTATACAGCAGAATCTTGCGTTCGCTGATGCCGGTGGCGGATAGCACGGTCATTTCGCTGTCCAGGTGCATGCGCCCGTAGGCAAGCAGAATACCGATAAACATGCCCAGCGGCAGAATCAGCACCAGAAAGTCAGGCAAGCGGTAGCCCATGATCAGAAACAGGATGCCGGCATCCAACTGACCAGCGGCTGCCTGGGCCAGGTACTTGATAAAGCGCCCGCTCATGATGATCAGCAGCAGTATTCCACTGACAGCAATCAGGGTCTGCAGGATTTCGCGGTTCAGGTAGCGAAAAACAATCACGATCGGGTCCTTGGCTCAAGCGGTGGTAATAGGCCAGAATGCTGACATGACCGGAAAGACCACCGCTGCTGGAAAGGTTTTTCTACAGATTTAGTTGATAGCAGCGCCCCACTTGCAACGCCATGGGGCGTATTATCGGTTAATCCATTCGTTTTGTCTCGGGGAGCACCATGGAGTTCAACGTCAAGCACGGTAAACTGGAAACGATCAAGACTGGCTGCCTGGTAGTCGCCATTCACGATAGCCGCCAACTCACTGGCCCGGCCGCCGAACTGGATCAGGCCTGCAACGGCCAGATCAGTGCTGCCATCAAGCATGGTGACATCAGTGGCAAGTCTGGACAAACCCTGATGCTGTTCGGCCTGCCGGGTATCAGCGCCCAGCGCGTGCTGCTGATCGGTGCCGGCAAGGCCGATGAACTGAACGAGCGCGGCCTGCGCAAACTGACCCAGAAAACCATCAGTACTCTCAAGGATCGCGGCTCCAGTGACGCCGTGCTATCCCTGAGCGCCCTGAATGTCAGTGGTCGCGATGCCTACGCCAGCGCTCGCCTGATTATCGAAACCATTGCTGCCGAGCTTTATCAGTTCGACCAGTTCAAGAGCAAGAAAGCCGACAAGCCGAAGCTGAAGAAATGCTTCCTGTGGGCGGAAGACAAGGCCGATACCCAGCCGTTGCAGCTCGCGGCTGAACATGGTCAGGCGATTGCCGCCGGCATGGACCTGACCCGTACCCTTGGCAACCTGCCCGGCAACGTCTGCACACCCACATATCTGGCAAAAGAAGCCAAGGCCATGGGCAAGGCACACAAGGAACTCGAGATCGAGATCCTGGAAGAAAAGGACATGAAAGCCCTGGGCATGGGTTCACTGCTCTCCGTTTCCCACGGCAGCGCCGAGCCGGCCAAGCTGATCCGTCTGAGCTACAACGGCGGCAAGGCAAAACAGCAGCCGCATGTACTGATTGGCAAAGGCATTACCTTTGATACCGGCGGCATCAGCCTCAAGCCGGCGCCGAACATGGATGAAATGAAGTACGACATGTGCGGTGCGGCCACCGTCTTCGGGGTAATGAAAGCGGTCGTCAGCCTGCAACTGCCGATCAATGTTGTTGCTTTGGTTGCCGCGGCAGAAAACATGCCCAGCGGCACCGCCACCAAACCAGGTGACATTGTCACCAGCATGTCCGGCCAGACCATTGAAGTCCTCAATACCGATGCCGAAGGCCGGCTGGTGCTTTGTGATGCGCTGACCTACGCCGAGCGCTTCAAGCCCGCCAGCGTCGTGGATATCGCCACTCTGACCGGCGCCTGCGTAGTCGCCCTGGGCGCTCATACCACGGGACTGCTGGGCAACAACGAAGCACTGATCCAGCAACTGCTGAAGGCCGGCGTGCAGGCCAACGATCGTGCCTGGCAATTGCCGCTGTACGACGAGTATCAGGAACAACTGGACAGCCCCTTTGCCGATATCGCCAATATTGGCGGGCCCAAGGCCGGCACCATTACCGCCGCCTGCTTCCTGTCGCGCTTTGCCAAGGCGTACCCCTGGGCGCACCTGGATATTGCCGGCACCGCCTGGACCAGCGGCGGCAAGGACAAGGGGGCCACTGGCCGTCCGGTACCCATGCTGGTGCAATATCTGCTGGACCAGATCGAGGCCTGAGCCTGAGACCGGCAATGGGCGTAGAATCGTCCATTGCCGGCAGGCCCTGTCAACAGCTGCCAACTGAACAAGATTGCCATGACCCGTATCGACTTCTACCTGCTGTCTAGCGCCGCTCCTGCGGTTCGGCTGGATTATGCCTGCCGTCTGGCCTACAAGGCCTGGACCAAGGGCCATCAGGTGTACCTGCATTGCAGTGATGACGATCAGGTCATGGCGCTGGATGAACAGCTCTGGCGCTTTCGGGACGATGCCTTTTTGCCGCATGGCAGCGACCCGCAGGATAGTCGCAACCCGGTGGTCTGCAGCTGTGCTGACGACCCCGGGCTGCAGCATGACCTGTTGATCAACCTGAGTGACCAGCAACCTGCGTTTTTCAGCCGCTTTCGTCGCCTGGCGGAAATCGTTATCGAGCATGACCCGGTACGCCTGCCCGCGCGCGAACGTTTTCGCTTTTACCGCGATAAAGGCTATGCTTTGCAGACTCACCCGATACAGACGGTGGAATGAATCATGGCAGAGCGCGACCGTTCGGCACCCTCCAAACTACTGCAAGACCTCGAGTCCATCCGCAACCTGCTGGATGAGGACCCGCACGCCGACGTACCGCCGCCGAACACCACGCCCTATGCCCCGCTGACGCCCAGAAAGCCGGATTCAGTATCTGACGCCCAGCTGGATATTCCGCTACTGCAAGATATTGTCGACGAACACCCCGCACCCGCGCCTGCCGCTGGTGGCAAGCCGCACAACCCCTTCCTACCCTATGACTCGCTGGCCAAGCTGGCTGCCGAGCGCCAGCAACTGGACCGCTTGCTCGGTCCGCAACTGGAAAGCCTCGCCGGCAAGGTCGACGCCGAGCAACTGCGTCTGCAAACCCGCCTGCACACCGAAGCCCAGTTGATCATGCAAAACCTGCTCAACGAGATGCTGCCAAGTCTGGAACAGGAACTGCAGCGCCGACTGAAGAAACGCCTGGAACAGGTTATCCGCGAGCACCTGCAACAAGACCGCTGAGACAGCGGGTGCCGGCACGCCTTCAGCCCGTTATAATGGTTGTTTTTCTGCGATAATCGTCGCCCGGCAATTGCCGCCCGACCAACCGGACAGCCAGAGCACCCATGGACAAGACCTATCAGCCGCACGCCATTGAAACTTCCTGGTACCAGAACTGGGAGCAGAACAACTATTTTGCTCCCCAGGGCTCGGGTGAGTCCTACACCATTGCCCTGCCGCCACCCAATGTGACCGGCAGCCTGCACATGGGCCATGGCTTCAACAATGCCATCATGGATGCGCTGATCCGTTTCCGTCGCATGCAGGGGCGCAATACCCTGTGGCAACCGGGTACCGACCACGCCGGCATCGCCACCCAGATGGTGGTCGAGCGCCAACTGGGCGCTCAGGGTGTCAGCCGGCATGATCTGGGCCGCGAGCAGTTTCTGGACAAGGTCTGGGAGTGGAAGGAAGAATCCGGCGGCACCATCACCCGCCAGATCCGCCGCCTGGGCAGCTCGGTCGACTGGAGCCGCGAACGCTTCACCATGGATGACAGCATGTCCGAGGCGGTCAAGGAAGCCTTTGTGCGTCTGCACGAAGATGGCCTGATCTACCGGGGCAAGCGTCTGGTCAACTGGGATCCGACACTACACACTGCCATTTCTGATCTGGAAGTGGAAAACCACGACGAAACCGGTTCGCTGTGGAACCTGCGCTACCCCCTGGCGGATGGCGAAAAAACCGCCG
>SKFV01000228.1 GCA_007117785.1 Pseudomonas sp. | reverse complement strand
TGCTTGATCAGAAGTTGGCACGCAGGCTGCAACTGTTACAGTGATCCTGCAGCAAAGAGGTTGCAGACTAACTGGAATGAAAGGAGTTTGATCCATGAAACAGTCAACTAAAGGTTTTGCAATTGCCACCCTGACCGCTGCTGCCCTGAGCATGGGTATGTCTTCCGCCGCCATGGCATATGGCGATAATGATGATGGCATGCGTGACTCCGTAGGCGATGCAATGGAGTCTGCTGGCCAGGCGACTTCTGATACCTGGATCACTAGCAAAGTACGCGGCAGCTTCGTCGCTGAAAGTGAATTGAGTGCTCTGGATATTGGTGTTGAAACCAATGAAGGTGTGGTCACCCTGAGTGGTGAAGTCTACACCGATGCCGAGCGTGATCTGGCTATTCAGGTTGCCGAAGGTATCGAGGGTGTCGAGGAAGTGGCTGCTGGCGGTTTGACCGTCGCTGAATAATTTCATTGCTGGCTCGCTGCGCCCTGCGCAGCGATGTCAGGCAGCAGTTCTTTTCAATGGCTACCAAGGAGATTGACCATGAAAACATCGACCAAGAATTTTGCTATTGCCTCCATTGCCGCTACTGCACTGGGTCTTTCAGCAATGTCAGCTGCTGTTATGGCAGACGAACACAAGACGCGCGACAAGGCTGAAAGCACCATGGACAGTGCTGCCCAGGCAACGTCTGATACCTGGATTACCAGCAAGGTGCGCGCCAGCTTCGTTGCTGAAAGCGAACTCTCTGCACTGGATATTGGTGTTGAAACCAATGAAGGTGTGGTGACCCTGAGTGGTGATGTCGACACTGACGCTCAGCGTGAGTTGGCGATCAAGGTCGCTGAAGATATTGAAGGTGTTGAAGCCGTAGCTGCCGATGGTTTGAATTCGCACGAGTAAACCGCAGTCTGAATCCATGCCTCGCTTAACGTCTGGCTTTGATTCAGCCGCACAGGAGAAAGACCATGAATAGCGATATTTTCAAAGGTAAATGGAAGCAGTTACGTGGTCGCGTCAAGGAGCGTTGGGGTAACCTGACCGATGATGATCTGGACGTGATCGATGGCCATTCGGAACATTTGGCCGGTAAGCTGCAAGAGAAGTATGGCTGGAGCAAGGAAAAGGCCCAGCAAGAGCTACGTGATTTCAACGACAGTTTGTAATTGCTGGCGGTAAGCCCCCACAAAAAGCCCCGTTGACTTCGGTCTGCGGGGTTTTTTATTGTCTATATGCTAGGCGATGATTAGCCCGTTTTGCTGGTTGCACGCAAGAACATGTCAACGGCGGATTCAATACGTTGGGTACACTCGGCCTGATCCGGTAGTGGGCGGCCGTTCATCAGCAAGCCGGTGAGCATACTGCCTTTCCACATCCCGATCAGTTGCTCTGCAGCCATGGCCGGATCGTCAACGCGGATCTGGTCCTGTTCAACGGCGTGTCGCAGGCATTCTTCAGCGCGCCTGACAAAGGCAATCGGCCCATCCTGATAGATCAGTTCACCGTGGACGCCATGCCGCGCGCCATGCGCAATCACCGCACGCATGATCTTGATGCCGTCTTCACTGGCGAGAAAGGCGAGCAACTGGTGGCCCAGGCGCAAGAGCTGCTCGCGCAGGCCTTCCAGTGATGAAAAGGGCTCGGGGCCATTGCCTACCAATGCGCGGTGCTGACGCTCCAGCACCGCTTTGAGCAAACCTTCGGCATTGTCGAAATGCCGATACAGGGTGCTTTTGGCGACCCCGGCGCGGCGAGCCACGGACTCCATGCCAAACTGCAGATCGCCCTCGGCAATACTTTGCAGTGCATGGTCCAGAATGCGTTCGATCTTCTCCGGATCGACTGGCCGCCCGGGACGCGGGTGGCTAACGGGATTCTGCATGACTCCACTCCATTCAAGGCACACATAATGCGCTGAAAAGTATTTACGGTACGTTTCCGTTCTGCAATTATTGCGGCATCGCCAATACAAGGTTAACAAAAATGCGTTCTGTACTTCTTTCTCTGCTCGTTGCGGCCCTGCTGGCGGGCTGTGGCAATGATTCGGCACCGCAATCCGGGCATGATAACCCGATCAAAGTCCGTGTGGTGGAATTGCAACCGGCCAGTCCGCCGGAGTGGACCTTGAGTGGCAGTGTGCAGGCGCGGCATCAGGTGGCACTGGGCTTTCGCCTGGCTGGCGAGATCAATGCACGTCAGGTACATGCTGGCCAACGGGTAGACGCTGATCAGGTGCTGCTGACTCTGGATCCACGCGATGTCAGCCAGCAACTGGCCTCGGCTCGCGCGGCTCTGGCGGCGGCTCGGCTGCAGGCGGAGAATGCGGAATCCAGCCGCCAACGTTTGTTGAGCCTGCGTGAACGCGATCTTGTGCCGGTACAGAATTACGATGACGCGGTCACCGCCGCTGAAGCGGCGCAGGAAAGTGTGCGCAGTGCCCAGGCGCAACTGGCTCAGGCACAGACCGCACTGGAATACGTTGAATTGCGCGCGCCGGCGTCAGGTGTACTGATTGAAGTCAGCGGGGAAGTGGGGCAAGTGGTTGCGCCGGGGCAGGCGGTGGCAGTTCTGGCCTCAGAAGGTGAGCACGAGATTGAAGTCTTTGTGCCTGAGCGGCGTCGGCGCGGTTTGCCGGAACAGGGTGAAGTGGTGCTTTTCGGTGGTCAGCAACGGGCACCGGCCAGTCTGCGTGAGGTGGCTGGTGCGGCGGATTCGATGACGCGCAGCTGGCGCGCGCGTTTTGCTATTGATGACGATCCGGACAACTGGCCATTGGGTAGCAGTGTAACCCTGCAATTGCATGGCAACGGAGATGGCAGTGATGGCCTGCAACAGTTGCCGCTGAGTGCGCTGGTCGACAAGGGGCAGGGTACCGGCGTATGGCGAGTCCATGATGGTCAGGTCGAGTTTGTTGCGGTCGAGTTGGTCAGCACGCGCAAGGAATTGGCCTGGGTGCGCAGCGAGCTGAGTGCCGGGACGCCCGTCGTTGCGCTCGGGGTGCATTTACTCGAGGCGGGGCAGGCGGTTGAGGTGTTGCCATGAGTCTGGACCCCTTGCGTTTCAATCTGTCGGCGCATGCGGTACGCGAACGTTCACTGACCCTGTTTTTTCTTGCTAGATTCTCAAGTTCTTCAAGCTTGCTTGCCTGTTCACTTGAACTAAGCCCCTGGGCTATGCCTGCACCAGATTGT
>SKFV01000070.1 GCA_007117785.1 Pseudomonas sp. | reverse complement strand
ATGATGGATTCGGCATTGAACCAGCAGATCAGAGTCAGAGGAATGGCCGCCACCAGAGCAATCAGCAAGCCTTCATTCAGCGGTGCCGCGACGTGCTGGTTCGCCCCTTCGCCACGGCGCCGGGCGACCATGGCCTGAACCCCGGCACCCAGCCCCATGATCAGGGCAATGGCCATGAAGTTGACGTAACTTCCCAGGCCGACCCCGGCCAGCGCTTCCTTGCCCAGGCTGCCGACCATGGCCGCATCGACCAGATTGAGCAAGCTCTGACTGAGCATGGCCCCCATGATCGGCAAGCCCAACCAGGTTATGGTGCGCAGCCGATCACGGGCGGGAAGTAACCTCATCAGACCTCAGTTGTCATAGCCAAGATTGGGCGACAGCCAGCGTTCGCTGATGGCAAGATCCTGTGCCTTGCGTTCACTGTAACTGGCGACCTGATCCCGCTCGATCTTGCCGACGGCAAAGTACTTGCTGTCCGGGTGGGCAAAGAACCAGCCACTGACGGCAGCCGTGGGGAACATGGCATAGTGCTCGGTCAGGGTGACGCCGCAGTTATTCTCCGGGTCGAGCAACTGGAACAGAATGCCTTTCTCGGTGTGATCCGGGCAGGCAGGGTAGCCGGGCGCTGGGCGAATGCCGCGGTACTTTTCGCGAATCAGCGCATCATTGTCCATCTGCTCATCCGGGGCGTAGCCCCAGAGTTCCCGGCGGACCTTGGCATGTAGCCATTCGGCGCAGGCTTCTGCCAGGCGGTCGGCCAGGGCTTTGACCATGATGGCATTGTAATCGTCGCCCTTGACCTCGTAACTCTTCGCCAACTCTTCAGCGCCGATACCCGCAGTGGTGATAAAGCCGCCGATGTAATCCGTCAGGCCGCTGTCTTTGGGTGCGATATAGTCGGCCAGGCACAGATTCGGTTTGCCTTCCGGGTTCATACCCTGCTGGCGCAAGTGATGCAGCATTGCCAGCGGCTGCCCGTCATTGTCGAAGAGTTCGATATCATCGGCATTGACCTGGTTGGCCGGCCAGAACCCGACGATCGCCTTGGCACGGATCAGCTTTTCCGAGACCAGTTTATGCAGCATGACCTGCGCATCATCGAACAGGTTGCGGGCGGCTTCACCGACCACCTCGTCCTGCAGAATACGTGGATACTTGCCCGCCAGGTCCCAGGAAATAAAGAAGGGTGTCCAGTCGATGAAGTCGACCAGTTCACGCAGGTCGATATCATCCAGAGTCCGCACACCGGTAAAGCTGGGGACCGGTGGATGATAGCGCTGCCAGTCCAGGCTGAGGCGGTTGGCTACAGCCTCCGGGTAGGGCAGGCGTTCGGTGCGGGCACTCCGGTTGGCGGTACGCTCACGCACCACGCCGTATTCCTCACGGATTTTTCTGATGTAATCCGGTTTGATTTCTTTCGATAGCAGGCTGGTGGCGACACCGACTGCACGCGAGGCGTCGGTCACGTAAATCACCGCATCATTACTGTATTGCGGGTCGATTTTTACCGCCGTGTGAGCCTTGGACGTTGTTGCGCCACCAATCATCAGGGGGATGGAGAAGCCCTGGCGTTGCATTTCCTTGGCAACATGCACCATCTCGTCCAGTGACGGGGTGATCAGGCCGGACAGGCCAATGATATCCACTTTTTCTTCAATGGCGGTTTTCAGGATTTTTTCCGCCGGCACCATGACGCCCATATCAACGATGTCATAGCCATTACAGCCGAGTACCACGCCGACAATGTTCTTGCCGATGTCATGCACGTCGCCTTTAACCGTCGCCATCAAAATCTTGCCCTTGGCTTCCGGGTTATCACCTTTTTCTTCTTCGATAAAGGGAATCAGGTGTGCAACGGCTTGCTTCATCACGCGGGCGGATTTGACTACCTGGGGCAGGAACATCTTACCGGCACCGAACAAGTCGCCAACCACGTTCATGCCGGCCATCAGAGGGCCTTCAATGACTTCGATCGGGCGATTCACGCGCTGGCGACACTCTTCAGTGTCGTCAATGATGAAGGTGGTTATGCCTTTGACCAGCGAATGCTCCAGACGTTTTTCTACATCCCAGCTACGCCACTCCTCGCTTTCCACTTCCTTGACGCTGCCGTCGCCTTTGTAGTCATCGGCAATGGCCAGCAGCGCTTCGGTGCCATTGGGGGTGCGGTTGAGTACCACATCTTCGACTTTTTCCCGCAGCTCGGCCGGGATTTCATCGTAGATCTCCAGCTGTCCGGCGTTGACGATACCCATACTCAGGCCATTCTTGATTGCATGGAACAGGAACACCGAGTGAATCGCCTCGCGTACCGGGTTGTTGCCACGGAAGGAGAAGGACACGTTGGATACGCCGCCCGAAGTCAAGGCATAGGGCAGTTCATCACGGATAAAGGCACAGGCATTGATAAAGTCGACGGCGTAATTGTTGTGCTCGTCGATACCGGTGGCAATGGCAAAGATGTTCGGGTCGAAAATGATATCTTCCGGTGGGAAACCGACCTCATCCACCAGAATGCGGTAGGAGCGCTCACAGATTTCAATCTTGCGCGCTTCGGTATCCGCCTGGCCCTGTTCATCAAAGGCCATGACCACGACAGCGGCGCCATAGCGCTTGCACAGGCGCGCTTGCTGCTTGAATTGTTCAACGCCTTCTTTCATCGAGATTGAATTGACGATGCCTTTGCCCTGAATACACTTCAGACCCGCTTCGATCACGTCCCACTTGGAGGAGTCAATCATGATAGGTACGCGGGCGATATCCGGTTCGCCGGCAATCAGATTCAGGAAGGTGACCATGGCCGCCTGCGAATCCAGCATGCCCTCATCCATATTGATATCGATGATCTGGGCGCCGGCTTCCACTTGTTGCAGCGCCACTTCCAGCGCTTCGGTGTAGTTGTCCTCACGGATCAGGCGGGCAAAGCGGGCGCTGCCGGTAATGTTGGTGCGTTCACCGACATTGATGAACAGCGTGCTGCGGTCAATGGTGAAGGGCTCCAGGCCGGATAGCCGGCAGGCACGCGGAATGTCCGGAATGCTGCGCGGCGGGTACTTGGCCACCGCCTCGGCAATCGCCTGGATGTGTGCCGGCGTGGTGCCGCAGCAGCCACCGATGATATTGAGAAAACCGGCAGCGGCGAATTCTTCGATGACGGCGGCGGTTTCCGCCGGCGTTTCGTCGTATTCACCAAAGGCATT
>SKFV01000308.1 GCA_007117785.1 Pseudomonas sp. | reverse complement strand
GAGCAGTCACTTTCTCAGGATTAACTTTTATCAAGGTCCGGTATGTTGCGACTTACAGCATGTTCTCTTGTTCTTGCGGTGTTCAGCTTGCCCAGTGGTGTTCAGGCCGGTGAAACGGACAATGCCGGTTGGCTGGCTTCTACCTGGCAAAGCAGTGTCGAGCTGGCCGAGCAACTGGTTGCCCCGGTAGAGGCTGAGCCTTACTGGTATGTGCAGACCAGTGTCTATACGCGGCACTGGAGTCCTGAACCCGATCATAACAACAATCAGGATCTGATTGGGCTTGAGCGCCATCGAGCGGATAGTTACCTGTGGGGGGCAAGCACCTTTCGGCACTCCTTTGGGGTACGTTCAACCTATGTCTATGGCGGCAAGCGCTATGATTTTGCCGGTACGCCGTTTCATGCCAAGTTGACTGCCGGCTTGCTGCACGGTTACCGCAACGAGTATCGCGACAAGATACCGCTCAACCGCTTTGGTATTGCGCCGGCGATTATTCCTTCACTTGGTGTCAATTATGGCCGGGTTGGCGCGGATTTTGTGATTCTGGGTACCGCGGCAGGGATGATCAATGTCGGCGTGCGACTCTAGACCAGAGAGCCCCGGCTGGCGGGGCTCGTCGAGGGGTCAGACGAAGTACAGTGTCAGGCCCTCGGCAATAAAGGCCGGCTTGTCCTGACCTTCAATTTCCATGGTCGAGCGTGACTTGATCAGCCATTGACCGGGTTTTTTCTCGGTCACGTCTATTACGGTTGCCTGCAGGCGTACGCGAGAGCCAACACGGACGGGCTGGATAAAGCGCAGGCTGTCCATGCCGTAGTTGACCGCCATTTTCAGGCCTTCAGGGCGAATCAGCAGGCCAGCTGACAACACCGGCAGCAGGGACAGCGACAGAAAGCCGTGGGCAATGGTGCCGCCAAAAGGGGTTTGCTTGGCTTTTTCTTCATCAAGATGAATGAACTGGTGATCACCGGTACATTCGGCAAACTGGTTGACGCGTTCCTGGTCGATGGTCATCCACTCGGAATGGCCGAGATCCTTGCCAATGTAGGAAGTCAGTTCGGAAACGGGTACGGCGGACATGGCGTTCTCCATGGCTATTATTGTCGAGGGTGTCGACCGCCTGAATGGCGGCCGCTGACAACATAGTTGCAGCCGGTCGCGCCGGGGTCAATTGCTGCACCGCTTTCATTGGTTTGCTGAATGACGCAACCTGCCCGTCAGCGCGCAGCAGTTGTACCTGTCTTCGTAGGGTCGCTGCCGCTATAATGCCGGTTTTGCGTTAACCGAAAGTGGTGAGTAGATGACGAGCGAGCAGGTCAGGGCATACATGGTCGGACTCGGGCAACAGGCCCGCGCCACTTCGCGGGTGATTGCGCGCGCATCAACTGCAGTCAAGAATCAGGCCCTGCTGGCGACTGCAGATGCTCTGCTGGCGGCTGAAGATACGTTGATCGCTGCCAATGCCAGGGATCTGCAAGCCGCACGCGAACGCGGACTGGATGCCGCCATGGTCGACCGTCTGGCAGTTACCCCGGCAGGGATCCGGGCCATGGTTGAAGGCTTGCGTCAGGTTGCTGCGCTGCCGGACCCGGTGGGTGCTATCCGCGACATGAAATTCCTGCCGTCGGGTATTCAGGTTGGCAAGATGCGAGTGCCGCTCGGTGTTATTGGCATCATTTATGAATCGCGCCCGAATGTCACTGTTGAGGCGGCAAGCCTGTGCCTCAAATCCGGCAACGCCTGTATTTTGCGCGGCGGCTCGGAGTCGATTCATTCCAATCAGGCGATTGCTGCTTGTATTGCCCAGGGGTTGGCTATTGCCGGTTTGCCGGATGAGGTGGTGCAAGTCGTCAACACGACTGACCGTGAGGCAGTGGGTGTGCTGATTACCATTCCCGAATATGTTGATGTCATCGTTCCGCGGGGTGGCAAGGGCCTGATTGAGCGTATCAGCCGGGATGCTCGTGTGCCGGTGATCAAGCACCTGGATGGTATCTGCCATGTGTATGTCGATGATCGTGCCGATCTGGACAAAGCGACTGCGATCGCCTTGAATGCCAAGACCCATCGTTATGGCGTGTGCAACGCGATGGAAACCCTGTTGCTGCACGAGTCGATTGCGGCTGATTGCCTGCAACGCCTGGCACCTTTGTATGCCGAAAAAGGCGTGGAGTTGCGCGGTTGCCCACGCACTCTGGCTTTATTGCCTCAGGCTTCAGCGGCCACCGAGGAAGACTGGCAAACAGAATATCTGGCGCCGATTCTGGCCATCCGTATTGTCGGCGATATGGACGCCGCTATTGAACATATCAACGCCTATAGCTCGCAGCACACCGATGCCATGGTCAGTGAAGACTATACCCGCGCGCGTCGCTTTCTTGCCGAGGTGGATTCCAGTTCAGTAATGATCAATGCCTCGACCCGCTTTGCGGATGGTTTCGAGTATGGTCTGGGCGCAGAAATCGGGATTTCCACCGACAAGATTCATGCCCGCGGCCCGGTTGGTCTGGAAGGGCTGACCAGTGAGAAATACGTGGTCTTTGGCGACGGACATATCCGTCAGTGAGTCGACCATGAGCCGTCGAATTGGTCTGCTGGGGGGTACCTTCAATCCGGTACACTACGGGCATTTGCGCAGTGCTATCGAGGTGCGTGAGCGTTTGCGGTTGGATGAATTGCGCCTGGTGCCCAGTGCGCGGCCGCCACACCGGGACGCGCCCGGGGTGTCCGCCGAGCAGCGCCTGGCCATGGTGCATCTGGCTCTGAGCAATACAGCTGAACTCTCGGTGGATGATCGCGAACTGCTGCGCGACAAGCCCTCCTGGACGGTAGACACGCTGGCTTCGTTGCGGGCCGAGCTAGGTACCGATGACCCCCTGTTCTTTATTCTGGGATGGGATGCGTTCTGTGGCTTGCCTGGCTGGCACCGCTGGCAGGAACTGCTCGGACTGGCACATCTGGTGATCTTGCAACGACCGGACTTTGATCAGGATGCACCGGAAGCCCTCAAAGACCTGTTGGCTGCGCGCACGGTAGCCAGTCTGGAGACGCTGCAGGGCGCAGCCGGGCAAATCATTACACTGGAGCAGACGCCGCTGGCGATTTCCGCTACCCAGATTCGTCACCTGATCGGGCAGGGCCAGTCGGCCCGTTTTCTGTTGCCTGATCCGGTGCTTGACTATATTCATACCCATGGGCTGTATG
>SKFV01000138.1 GCA_007117785.1 Pseudomonas sp. | reverse complement strand
TTTGTCAGCCTCGCGGTGGATTTCTGATGCGCCTGCGCCGGTTGACACTGTTACTGGCGCTGGCCTTGCCTGCCGCACCGCTCAGCGCCAGCGTACTGGTGCATGACGGGCTCAACCGGGCAATTACCATCCAGCAGCCGCCGACGCGGATCGTTTCATTGTTTGCCAGCAATACGGAGTTACTGGCGGCCCTGGGGTTGGAAAACCGCATCGTCGGCATTGAGGATTACACCCATTACCCGCCGGGTATCCGCGACAACCGCACCTTTGTTGGTGGCCGCCTCGGTTTATCCGCGGAAGCCATCGCCCGCCTGCGCCCAGAGTTGGTCGTCATGACCCCGGCGCGTGGTGCCGCTGACGCCTTGCTGCGGCCGATGGCAGTGACCGGCACACCGGTGCTGGTGCTGACGCATACCGATATGGAGCAGATCTTCAGCAATCTGGATTTGCTCGGGCAGGCCGCCGGTGTACCTGAGCTGGCGCGATCCACCATTGCCGGTTTGCGCGCCCGGCTGGCGACGGTGCAGGCCGCCAACCAGGGTCGTCGGCCACCTCGGGTCTATCTGGAAATCGGCGAAAATGATCGCGGCGCCCTGCAGACGGTGCGTGCCGGTACCTATACCGCCGATGCGCTGGCACTGGCGGGGGCAGACAACGTCTTTGCCGGGCTGAACGGTATCACCCAGGTCAGTGGCGAAGCGGTCATCCGTGCCAACCCGGAGGTTATTCTGGTTGCCCGGACGGATACCGATATCAGCCGGATAACCAGCCGGCCAGGCTGGCAACAAATTGATGCCGTGCGCAACGGTCGGGTCTATGCCGTGGACCGTGCCTTGCTGTTGATCCCCGGCCCCAGGGTGGTCGATGGCGTGGAACAGATTGCCCGATTGCTGGATGGCGCGCCTTGATCAGGCGACATCTGGCTCTGGCCCTCGGGCTGGTGCTGATTGCCTTTCTGATCGGGGTGTTGCTGGGCGCTGAACTCATGTCCCCGCTGGCCTGGTTCGCCAGTGTGACCGATGGTGATGACCCCCTGGGTCAGCTGATTCTGCACTGGCGCTTGCCGCGGGTATTGGCGGCCTTTTGCGTAGGGGCCTGCCTGGCCATGGCCGGGGTGGTATTTCAGGGCATCTTCCGTAATCCGCTGGCCGAGCCTTATCTGTTGGGTTCGGCTGCCGGGGCCTCGGTGGGCGCGGCCATTGCCCTGCTGTCGCCCCTGTTTTCCGCCTGGTCACTGAGTTTGCCGGCGCTGGCCTTCGCCGGAGCCTGGGGCGCGACCTGGCTGGTGGTGGTACTGGCCCGGCTGACCGGGGTGCGCAGCGGCACCAGTCTGATCCTCGCCGGCGTGGCCATCGCGGCCTTGTTAAGCGCGCTGCGCAGCCTGCTCATGCTGGTTATGTCGGATGACACGGTCAATCTGCAAAGCGTGCTCAGCTGGACCCTCGGTGGCATTCAAACCCCCCACTGGTGGGAGCTGGGTGTGCTGATTCCGCTGACCCTGTTGAGTCTGATCCTCTGTTTGCGCCTGGCCAGAGGGCTGGATCTTCTGGGCCTGGGCGAAGACATGGCGGACAGTCTGGGACTGGACGTTGATCGTTTCATGCACCGGGGGGTGTTGCTGGCTGCAGGCATTACCGCCATCGCAGTGGTCTGGGGTGGGCTGATCGGTTTTGTCGGGTTGGTTATTCCGCATATGGTGCGCTGGTGGATTGGCGCGCGTCATGCCTCGCTGGCTCTGTTCAGCGCACTGGGTGGCGGTGCGCTGCTGATGGTGTTTGATGGTTTGTCGCGCAGCTTGTTGCCACCGGCAGAAATCCCCCTGGGCTTGCTGACGGTGATGATCGGTGTGCCCTTTTTTCTTTTTGTGCTGGTGCGGCAGGGGCGGCCATGAGCAGCGAAATCTGTGCCCGGGACATCGACTTTTTCCGTGGTCAGCGGCAGATACTCTATCGGGCGGGCATCGCGCTGGGAAGTGGCGAGCTGATTGCCCTGGTCGGGCCCAATGGCTCGGGCAAAAGTACCTTGTTGCGGGTACTTGCAGGCTTATTGCAGCCGGCCAGCGGTGAGGTCTCTTTGCAGGGCCGGCCATTGGCTGACTTCAGTCGTGCCCAGCGTGCTGCGCTGGTCAGCTACCTGCCGCAGGAAACCCGGCTGTACTGGGACTTCCGTGTGGAAGAGCTGATGGATATGACCTCGGCAACGGCGGGCGGTTTGCCCGGCTGGTTGGCACCAACGCGCCCGCTGGATCCGGCGCTAAGCCAGGAATTCGACCTGGCACCCTTGCAGGGCCGAGTGCTCAATCAGCTATCAGGGGGCGAACGTGCCCGTGCCTTGCTGGCGGCGGCTATCGCGCGGCAACCCAAGGTATTGCTGGCCGATGAACCACTGGCCAGCCTGGACATTGCCCATCAGCTATCTTTGCTGCGCTTGTTGCGTCAGCTAAAGACGCGTTGCGCCTGCATCGTGGTCATGCATGACCTGAATCTCGCCAGCCGCTTCGCTGACCGCATGGTGCTGCTGGATGGTGGGCGCAGCATTCTGGATGGTCCGTCACAGGAAGTGATGGCATCGACGCAGCTGGATAAGGTGTTTGCCGTGGCTTTCTCGCGCTCGCTGGTCGACGGCAAGATTATCGTCGGTGCGCGGGAAAACTAGTGCAGGCGCCGGCGCAAACGGTCAAGCCGTGCCCGCCAGTCACCCTGATCGCTGTGCTGGCAGGCTTGCTCGCTGTCAAAACTGACGATGGCATTGATACTGGGTACTGTTATCCCGGCGTCATCCAGTGCTGCCGCTGACAGGGCGAGCAGGCGCTGATCATCGCCCTGTGACACTGCCCGGCTGATATCGGCCTCGGTCTCGAATACCCAGATCAGCCGCAGACTGGCGGAAAAGTCGGACCACACCACCTCATGGGTCACCCAGGTAAAACCGACAATCTCAGCCTTGGCCGTTTCACAGGCCGCGGTCAGCGATCGGGTCAGCGCCTGATCCAGCTGGCGCTGTTGGCGTGGGGAAGGCTGGTTTGCAGACGTCATGCTTTACCTCTGGTCGTTGGCTCTGACAGGGCTCGCCCGGTAACAGACAGTCTAGACAGCCACACCCAGTTCACGCAGGTAATCATCGTAGCTGCCGTTGAAGTCGGTAACACCGTCGGCGGACAGCTCGATGATGCGGGTGGCCAGGGAGCTGACGAACTCGCGGTCATGG
>SKFV01000155.1 GCA_007117785.1 Pseudomonas sp. | reverse complement strand
TGCACAGTGCTTTGCACGCACTGACGATGCCTGACTGGAGTGCTCCTGATCTTTGCCTGATCGACTTGCAACTGCCGGATGGCTCGGGCGTGGATTATATTCGGGCCTGTCAGCAAGCGTCGGCTGACACCTGGTTGGTTGTGACCACTTTATATGATGACGATTTGCATCTGCTGCCAGCGCTGCAGGCTGGCGCCCATGGCTACCTGCTGAAGGATGAAAGCTGTGAGTCGCTGGCTACGGCTCTGGCAGGCCTGGAATTGGGTCAGCCACCGCTATCGGCCAGTATTGCTCAGCGCATGTTGTCAGCCTTCAGGGATCAGGCTGATGCGAGCAGGGACCGATTTGCTGACGAGGAAGCGCTGACAGACCTGAGTCAACGCGAGCTAGAGTGCCTGCAAATGATCAGTAAGGGGTACAAGACGGCTGAGGTGGCAGACCTTTTGGACGTCAGTTATCACACGGCGGCCAAGCATGTGCGCAATATCTATCGCAAACTGGGCATTAGCAGCCGGGCGCAGGCCGTGCAGGAGGCTTTGCGCCTGGGCTTGATTCAGCCCTGAAGGGTGAGAGCTGCACAGGGCACGGCGGCCCTGTGCAGGTGTTTCCTCAGTCGTTGCAGTTAGTGCAAACGGCCATCATCAAGCCAGTCATTGAGGTATCGCCGCTTTCCAGCAGGTGGCTGAGAATGATCAGGCGACCCCCTTCCTGTACATAGCCGTCAGCGTTGAAGTCAATCGGCGTGCCGTTGACGCTGTATTCCCCGGCCAGGCTAAGTTTGCCGGCACTCAGGGTGCTATCCAGGGTGGACAAATCCAGTGGGAAGTTATTGTTGGCAGCGACCAGGCCGCTTTCATTAACGTTCTGGATGGCCAGGCTGGCGCTGATACTCGGCTCGCCCTGGCTGTCAAAGCGCAGGCTGCCGGCGGTGATCAGGTGCATGCCGACAAAGTTGTTATCGGCATTGGCACCCGTGGCCAGCAGGCGATAGTTGCGACCAGCCAGGTCAATGTTGCCAGCACGTTTGACGCCGATGATTGTTTGCGTGCTGCCGTCACTGACTTCCAGGTCATAGCCGGCATCAATGACGTCCTCCAGGTTGGGGTCCTCATAGCCGACCACAAAGGTCAGGCCGTCGGCAGACAGCCAGCCTCCCGGAGGGGTATCGCCGTCCGGGTCAAGCTCCAGCGCGCCGTTGCTGGACAGGCTGTAGTCAACACTTTCTTGATTGTTGGCATCGCTGCAGTCGGTGCGCTCTTCGGAGAACTGGGGGCTGAATACATTCAGGTTGCCAACTACATGGCGCGCCAGAGGTTCACAGAAAGTAATCCCGCCGTTGCCATCGAAGCTGGCCTCCAGCAGGTAAGATTCCAGCTCCATTTCGCCAGGATTACCGTTGAAGCTACTATTGGCGAATTCAAGTAGGTCATAGTCGCCGCTCAAGTCAGCAGGGCTGACGGTTGAGGTGGGCTGCTGGATGATGACTTCCAGGTTGCCCTCCAGCACGCGCACCACCAGGCTGTTGTTGTCGGCCAGGTCCCTGACTTCCCGGGTCACAAAGTCGCCTCCCACCATGGTTGAGAAGGGATTGTTACTGGGGCCGGCTGCGCTTACCCGGGAGCTGGCGACATAGAGGCGATCGGTACACTCAGCTTGTTGTTGGGTGACGCAATAGAAATTGGAGCCGTCGTTGGCCGTGTCAGCATCGTAAGGGCCAAACTGTGCTTCCTCGGGTAGCAGGATGCCGCGAGCATCCAATGGCAGGGTGAAGCTATCATCTTCTTCCAGTACGTTGGCCAGCACGGTCAAGTTGCCCTGATCCTGGCCGAAGTTGTGGACGAACTCGATTTCCAGTTCCTCGTCGGCCTTGATCTCGGCGTCGACGCTATTGGTGCCAAAGTTGGCTGTGATCAGGTTGACCCGTTGACCGGTCAAGACGCCGCCACCGCCGCTGAAAGCATCATCGGCAAATACGCCGATGGAGATGCCGCGAGCATATAAAGTACCGTTGGCGTTGCTGGCGACGTTACTGCTGGCTGCTGGTGTGGTGTAGTCGTCCAGCGCTTGATTCACTACCGCGCTGAGCTGGGTATTGAGGGCTGCCAGTAGCTGGTCGGTGTTATTGGCACCAAATACAGCAGCGTCAATGGCGTTACGTACTTCTTCATCTTCGGCCAGTAGCTCGATACGTTCGACCAGTTCATTGATTTCATCCAGGGTCAATTCATCCAGTTGGCCGAGCCGGTTGGCAATTTGCTGGGTAATCAGGGTGGTAATGGGGTTGGCTACCAGGCTGTCCCGACTGGCGGGTACGGTATAGGCGAAGCTGCCCAGGTTGACCTGGATATATACATCGCCCGCCGGGCCTTGAGGGCTTTGCACAATGAACACGCCATCGTCCTCAGTGACTTCGGTGCCTTCGAGCTCCTCGTCGTCACCGTCTTCGACAAAGCGCCGCACCGAGAGGTCCTCTGGTTGGACGATAACATCGGCGACCTGGGCCAAGGCCTGGCTGATCAAACTATTCAGAGCGGCGCTGACAAGGCGTTCAGCTGTGCTGGTATTTATCTGAGCGTCAATGAGTGGAGAGGGTTGCTCAACGCTGACGGTATAGGTGAACAGCTCGCCGGGCCCTGGACCCGGATCAGCTCCGCCACCGGTGCCACCTGAACTGGAACTGCCGCTGCCGCCGAGACAACCACCGAGCACCAATGCCGAGGAAACTGCTACGGCCAGAGGCCACTTTTGAAAATCTATCATTAGACTGCCTTCCATGTTGAGGGACATTACCCCCTGAAACTAGCCCCCGCCATGGCATCACGCTATTACCAGAATTGGGTATATGGCAGCAGAAAGAAAAAGCCCCGACAGAGCAGCGCTTTGCCGGGGCCAAGGCCAGAGGTCAGGGCTGGTTAATCGCGCATTGCAGCAGGCCGGCCCTGGTCGGGTGCGCTGTAATCACAAACGCCGTCCGGGAAGATTGCGTTCAGTTCGGTGATCTGTGCCGGACTGGGTTCCCAGTGACCATAGGTTCCGTCACTCAGCGCAGTGCTGACAGGCTTCAGGCTGCACTTGAAGATGCTGCCTTCAATCGGGCTCCCAGCGACCATACGTGACGTAGTATAGGTCGGGAACTCCTGGGTACAGGCGCCGTCAAGGTTGTTGTCGATAATGCCATTCCAGACACCATCACCGGCCTCGATCAGGCTACCGTCGCTATTGAAGCAACTGTCGACGGCCGCAGCTGGACGGTTTTCACCGATGCTGCGTTCTGGGTTATTACGGATATTCATGACCCAGTCATGCAGCACATCCAGCGCTTCCCAGGTCTGGTCATGAATATCGTTGGGACGTGGGCGGCTCGGGTTGGATGTGTCGGTTGGACGAGCATCGGTAAACCAGATCACCTGACTATCCGAGTTACCCATGCGGTTGATGATGCGCTGACGTGCCGAGAAGGACTGGTGGCTGTTGTGCATATCCAGTACTTCTTCCAGATAATGCCGCCAGTCAATCACTGGGATAGGTAGCTCGCCATCAAACACCATGCCGGATTCATAGGCTGCCTGAATGGCCAGCAGGTCACCCTGGGTGCGGGGCGCGGGATCGCCGCTGCCCGGGCTCAGGGTCATGTTGCGACGGCTCCAGGGGTCAAAGCGGCTGGGATCAGCCAGTACGTCGTTGATCGTGCCCAGGAAGGGGAAACCTTCCTGCACCATGTCTTCGGGTTTTTTCCAGCCGCCGATGTAGCGGTTCAGGTGAAGAAATTCGTCGGCGCTGATCTTGCCTTCGGTGAATGCCTGCAGGCCATATTGCACGCCGACGTTATCAAACAGGGTGCGCGGATTGCCATTGGCGTCCAGGCCGTAAATGTTGCGCAGATCGTCATAGTGCGTCCAGTTCACATCAGCCATGATTTCCGGGGGCTGCATTTTTTCCTGATTGCGCGCCTGACCGAACAGCGGATTCATGACCAGGGGTGTCAGACCACGCCATGCCGGAATGCATTCGGTCATGCCGGGAGCAGAAGAAAAGCCAAGCATCTGCTTGGCCTCAAACAGCGGATCGGCATAGTCGTCAGTGGCGTTCAAACCGACCAGCAGGCTACGGTTTTCTGTGGTGCGCCAGCGGGGATTGGTGCGGTCGGTGGCATCCATATAGTGCTCAAGCAGTTCGCAATCACCAATATGGATAGTTTGCGTGACCATGTCTGGATAGGAATACTGGGGTACGCCAGCATCCAGCAGGCCGGGGTGGTTCTGGGCGTAAACGTATTGCTGAATACCGCCACCGGAGCCGCCAATGGCCACGGTATAGTCAGGTACGCCAAAGCGTTTGACGAAGTGCTCCTTGGTCATCAAGGCCGTTTCGCCACCTACTTCCAGATTGTAATGGGTGCTGGTGCGCGTTCCGGTAGAGAAGATAACGCTGTAGCCTTTGCCCAGAACTTCTGGCTCGAGCGCGCGACCGCTGACGCGACCCTGACTGTGACCGATGGCAACGCCGCCCTGGAAAACAAACAGCAGACGACCATTCCAGTTGTCAATGCTGGCGGCTTCCGCGCTGTCGCCCAGATTGGCCAGGGTGGCAAAGTCGTAGATAAAGCGATTAATGGTGCCTACCTCTCGGCGCACGATAAAGTCGACATCACGCCCATCGGTCAGGTTCGCGGTAGCCATGTCGGCAGGGCGGCTGCCATCACCGGGCAGGGGTTGGAAGTTGCCTGCTGTGGTGTAGTAAAGAAACTCCACACGTGGCTCGATACTACAGTCTTTGCTGTAACCAATCAGGTTGTCATCATTATCGTAAACCGGGTATCCGCCTTCCTGATTGTCTACCAGCGGCTGTATGCCCAGTTCCTCCAGCGTGCTGCAAACGAAGGGGTACTGTTGAGGTCCGGAAAAAATCGGGCCGCTGATTGGGTGATTGGTCAATGCCAGATCATGCAGCTTACCGTGGGTGGTATGGTGCAGCTCTAGCTGGTTATCACCGAGTGCAAGGCCATCAATAAGGACTTCCATGCGGCCATTGCGTGTGCGTAGGCGTTCTGGTTCGATCACCTGGTTATTCAGCCAGAGTTCCAGGTTATCCATTTCGCTATCGATCAGTTCGAGGTCGCCCTCAATACTCAGCAGCAGGTCGCCGCCGGACACCTGGTCTGGTGCGCTGGATAGAGCACTCAAGGTGAACTCCGGCATGGTGCCGGGTGAGCTGCTGGAAGAAGAGCTGCTTCCGCTGGAGCTGAGGCAGCCACTCAGGGTCAGTGCAATGGCGCTGAGTGCGCAGGGGAGTGCATACATTCTTAGACGTGACATGACGGATCCCTAGTTATTGTTGTCTTGGATTGCCCTTCGATAGTAGTACTGGTAATAACCGTGAAAACAGGTACAGATGGCGGAGTTTTACTCAAACAGATGACTGAGGGTGCTATGTACAAACTGTGTTTTTTTGTTCCTGAATCCCACGTAGAAGCCGTCAAGGAAGCGGTTTTCGCTTCGGGTGCGGGAAAGATTGGCGACTACGAGGCCTGCTGTTGGCAGGTGCTCGGGTATGGTCAATTTCGGCCACTGGCGGGTAGTCAGCCGTTTCTTGGCCAGCAGGGCGAGTTGGAGCGGGTGATGGAGTATCGGGTGGAGCTGGTGTGTGATGGGGCGCGGATTAAAGAAGCCGTCGCGGCCTTGCGCGCGGCTCATCCTTACGAAGAACCGGCGTTTGATGTGCAGCAGTTGGTGGATGTAACCGGCTGGTGAGGCGCGGGTTTGGTTTTTGCTGGGAATGTCGAGCATCTGCTCGACAGCAGGGTCCGTTGGACGGCGGGGACGCCGTCCTTCCCGGCTATTTAAGGTTTGATTTCTACCAGGGTGCCGTTGGGGACCAGGTCCCAGAGTTCGCGCATGTCGGCATTGGGCAGGGCGATGCAGCCGTCGGTCCAGTCAAGGCCGTGGAAGAACCATTCGGGGTAGTCTTCGTCAATCGGTGTGCCGTGGATCATGATCATGCCGCCGGGGTCGACGCCGGCTTTATAGGCCGCGGCGCGGTCTTTCAGGTTGGGGTAGTCGATGTGCATGCTGAGGTTGAACTGTTCGCTGTGATGGCGCCAGTCGATGGTATAGATGCCCTCCGGCGTGCGCTGGTCGCCGCGCTGCTGTTTGTGCCCTACAGGCTGTTTGCCCAGCGAGACGCGGTACTGGCGAATCACTTCGCCGTCGCTGATGACTTTGAGCTGGCGCTCCTGCTTCAGCACCAGCACCTTGTCGATGGCGGGTGTAGCCGAGGCCGGTAGCCAGGCTAGCAGCAGCATCAGGCTGAAAAAAGCGCGCAGCAGACGGGGCAGCAAGGTGGTCATCGGATAGGTTGGCGTCCGGGTTGATAGGTAATGTCTTCCATGCGAATCGGGTAGTGTTCCTGCTGGCGATCATCGAAATAGCGTCGCAAGGTCTTGCCGACAGTCGGGAAGGCGAGTTCATTCCAGGGGATATCGGCTTCGTCGAACAGTTGCACGTCCAGGCTTTCATCGCCGGCAGCAAACTTCAGGTCGCGTAACTGGGCCCGAAAGAACATATAGACCTGGTTGATATGCGGCAGGTTGAACAGCATATACAGCTCTTGCTGGTGCACGCGGGCGCGGGCTTCTTCCCAGGTTTCGCGCAGCGCGGCCTGTTCGGTGGTTTCACCGTTTTCCATATAGCCGGCGGGCAGTGTCCAGAAGCCATGCCGTGGTTCGATGGCCCGCTTACACAGAAGTACCTGCTTTTCCCAGGTCACCAGGCAGCCGGCAACAATACGTGGGTTCTGATAGTGCACAGTGTCACAGTGATCGCAGATATAACGTTTGCGGTCATCTCCCTGGGGGATGCGTGCACTGACGGAGTTGCCGCATTGGCTGCAAAATTTCATAACCGGTGTCTGGCCCTCGCATGGCTCTGTTTATAGGCGTACATCTTGCGACGCAATGAGGCTGCCGGCAACTGGTTCTGGTCCAGTGATCGTGACATCATTGCAAGAAATTATGAGAGGAAGCGCGCATGTTGGAGCAGATTCGCATGCGAGTGACGCAACATCAGCCGCGCCAGGTGGAAACCCAGGGTTTGCCGGAGGCCGGTGTGTTGATTCCGGTAACGTCCATGGCGCAGCCGGAAATCATTCTGACCGTTCGCTCGCAGCAGTTGTCGACGCACTCCGGGGAGGTGGCCTTTCCCGGTGGTCGACGCGATCCTGGCGATATTGACCTGCGTTACACCGCGCTGCGTGAGACACATGAAGAGATTGGGCTGGCGCCGGATCTGGTGGATGTGATCGGTCCCCTGGGCAGCCTGGTGTCACGTTTTGGCATCAAGGTCACGCCTTATGTTGGCATGGTGCCGGATGAATGCACGCTCTGCGCGAACGAAGAGGAAATCGCGCATATCTTTCGTGTGCCGGTGGATTTCTTTCTGGAAGATCGGCGCGAGATGACCCATCGTATCGATTACGAAGGACGTAGCTGGTATGTCCCCAGCTACCGTTATGAGGGTCACAAGATCTGGGGGCTGACAGCCTTGATGCTGGTCGAGTTCGTCAATGTTGCCTTTGATGCCGACATCCCCCTGCGCACCCCCTACGAACTGGAACGCTGAGGAGTCGTTATGAAATACCGTTTGGGCGATAGCCGTGTCGAGATGGCCGATGATGCCTGGATTGCCGACACCGCCGCCGTGATTGGCAAGGTAAAGCTGGATGCCGGTGCCAGTGTCTGGTTTGGTGCTGTGTTGCGCGGTGACAATGAATTGATCCATATCGGTGAGCACAGCAATGTGCAGGATGGCGCCGTCATGCATACCGATATGGGCTTTCCGCTAACCCTGGGCAAGGGCGTGACCGTGGGTCACAATGCCATGCTGCATGGCTGCACCGTGGATGATTACAGCCTGATCGGCATCAATGCGGTCGTGCTCAATGGCGCCAAGATCGGCAAGCACTGCATCATTGGCGCCAATGCGCTGATTCCCGAAGGCAAGGAAATTCCGGATGGCTCGCTGGTGATGGGGGCCCCCGGCAAGGTGGTGCGTGAGCTCAGCGAGCAACAGAAAAAGCTGATCGAGGCGGGTGCGGCGCATTACGTGCACAACGCCCAGCGCTATCAGCGCGACCTTGTTCCGCAGGAGGATTGAGCATGGTGCGCTCGCCCTGTATCGCCATTTGCAGCCTGGGTGACAAGGACATGTGTATCGGCTGTCAACGCACCGGTGATGAGATTACCCGTTGGGGCCGCATGAGCGATGACGAGCGACGTGCGGTGCTGCTGCTGGTCGAGCAGCGCGCCCGCGAACAAGGTCTGTTGATGACAACCCTGGCAACCCGGGAGACGCAATGAATACTGAGATTGGCACGCCGCTGAGCGACACCGCGACCCGCGTACTGCTGCTCGGCAGTGGCGAGCTGGGCAAGGAACTGGTCATTGAATTGCAGCGTTACGGCTGTGAGGTGATCGCCGTTGACCGCTATGACAACGCCCCGGCGATGCAGGTTGCCCACCGGCGTCATGTGGTGAATATGCTGGATGGCAAGGCGCTGCGCGAGGTCATCGAGCTGGAACAGCCGGACTACATAGTGCCGGAGATCGAAGCCATTGCCACCCAGACGCTGCTGGAGCTGGAGCGCGAAAGCTATCACGTCATCCCCACCGCCCGCGCGGCCTGGTTGACCATGGACCGTGAAGGGATTCGCCGCCTGGCTGCCGAAGAGCTGCAGGTGCCGACCTCGCCCTACCGCTTTGCCGGCACGCTGGCCGAGTATGAGGCGGCAGTGGCGCATATTGGCTTGCCCTGTGTAGTCAAGCCGGTGATGAGCTCGTCGGGCAAGGGTCAGAGCCTGCTGAAATCAGAAGCCGATATTCTGCCCGCCTGGGAGTATGCCCAGGCCGGTGGGCGTGCCGGGCAGGGGCGGGTGATCGTTGAAGGTTTCGTGGATTTTGACTATGAAATCACCTTGCTGACGGTACGCCATGTCGGTGGCACTGATTTCTGTGCGCCCATTGGCCACCGGCAGGAAGGCGGTGATTATCAGGAGTCCTGGCAGCCGCAGGCGATGACTGACGCCGCACTGGCTGAGTCCCAGCGCATTGCACGCAAAGTGACGGACGCCCTGGGTGGGCGCGGCCTGTTCGGTGTGGAGCTGTTCGTCAAGGGCGATCAGGTCTGGTTCAGTGAGGTGTCACCGCGCCCGCATGATACCGGTATGGTCACCATGATTTCGCAGGACCTGTCCGAATTTGCCCTGCACGCGCGCGCCATCCTGGGTTTGCCGATTCCGGCAATTCGCCAGTTGGGTCCGGCGGCGTCAGCGGTGATTCTGGTCAATGGCGAATCCAGTCAGGTCAGTTTCGGCAACTTGCAGCAGGCCCTGAGTCAGCCGGATACGCAATTGCGCCTGTTCGGCAAGCCCGAGGTCAGCGGGCAGCGGCGCATGGGTGTGGCGCTGGCGCTCGGCAACACCATTGACGCGGCGCGCGCTGCGGCCAGCAAGGCGGCAGGTGCGGTGGAGATCACTCTCTGAGCCGCTGGTGGTATCTGGCAGCGCCGGCCTTGCCGTTATTGCTGCCGCAAGCCCTGTGGGTCAAACGCACCGCCTTGCGTTTGCCCGATGCCGCACCGCCCTGGCAGGGGCGGGCATTGCCAGCGCAGCAGAACGCACTGTCTGAAGACGCCTTGCGCCTGCTGGTACTGGGTGAATCGACGGTCGCCGGTGTTGGTGTAGCCGAACAGGGTCTGGCCCTGAGTGGGCAACTGGCGCAGCAGTGGGCGACCGACCAGCAGCGCCCGGTCGACTGGGTGGCCTGCGGTCGTAATGGCGCCCGGGCGCGGGACTGCCTCAGTGACCTGGTCCCTACTGTGTTGGATCAGCACTGGGATATGGTGGTTATTGTGCTCGGCGTGAATGACACCACTCATCTGACCAGCCGCCCGCGCTGGCGCCGAGAAATAGGGTGTATGCTCGAGCGGTTTGCCGCTGTCAGCCGTCGTCAGGTGTTGACCGCAGTGCCACCCCTGGCGCATTTTCATGCCTTGCCGCAGCCCCTGCGTGGCTGGTTCGGTTTGCGTTCAGGCTTGCTGGATAGGGATCTGCGCCAGGTTGCGGCCAATGCGGGCGCTGTGCACATTGCCTTCGATCTGCCGATGGAGGCGCGCTATCTGGCCGACGATGGCTATCACCCGTCGGCGCAGGGCTACCAGCTCTGGGCCCAGGGCATCGTGCGACAGTTGGCCGCCGCCGGGCCTATCCAGGATTGAGCAAACCCCGGGCCTCTGGTATCCTGACTTCCCATCTTGACGAGACTTTGGGAAGCCATCCCCAAGCCTCCCTTCGATTCCCTGCGGCGCTGCCGCCTAACAGTTCAATCACGGGTTTTTCATGACGCGCTACATCTTCGTCACGGGTGGTGTTGTATCTTCTTTGGGCAAGGGCATCGCCTCGGCATCGCTGGCGGCGATCCTTGAAGCGCGGGGCCTCAAGGTCACCATGCTCAAGCTCGACCCCTATATCAACGTCGACCCCGGCACCATGAGTCCCTTCCAGCATGGTGAGGTGTTTGTCACCCATGATGGCGCGGAAACCGATCTCGACCTGGGTCATTACGAGCGTTTTATCAGCTCGACCATGAGCCGCTCGAACAACTTCACCACCGGCCGGGTGTATGAAGATGTGCTGCGCAAGGAGCGCCGGGGTGATTATCTCGGTGCGACCATTCAGGTCATCCCGCATATTACCGATGAGATCAAGAGCCGCATCATCAAGGGCGCCGGCGATGCCGACGTGGCCCTGGTGGAAATCGGCGGTACCGTCGGTGATATCGAATCCCAACCCTTCCTTGAAGCCATCCGTCAGTTGCGCGTGGAAGTTGGCGCCAAGCGCGCCATGCTGATGCATCTGACCCTGGTTCCTTACATTGCGACGGCGGGCGAGACCAAGACCAAGCCCACACAGCATTCGGTCAAGGAACTGCGCTCCATCGGCTTGCAGCCGGATGTGCTGATCTGCCGCTCCGACCACCCGATCGACCTGTCGTCACGGCGCAAGATTGCCCTGTTCACCAACGTGGAAGAACGCGCGGTCATTGGCCTGGAAGATGTCGATACCATCTACAAGATCCCGGGTGTATTGCATGCCCAGGGTCTGGATGACTTTGTCGTCGAGCGTTTTGGTCTGGACTGCGGTGGTGCCGACCTGAGTGAGTGGGAGCGGGTTGTCGATGCAAAGCTCAACCCCGAGCACGAAGTCACCATCGCCATGGTAGGCAAGTACATGGAGCTCCTGGACGCCTACAAGTCGCTGATCGAGGCAATCAGTCATGCCGGCATCCAGAGTCGCACCAAGGTCAGTCTGCGCTATATCGACTCCGAGGATATCGAGACCCAGGGTATTGATCTGCTCAAGGACGTCGATGCCATTCTGGTCCCTGGCGGCTTTGGTCAGCGCGGCGTTGAAGGCAAGATTGCTGCCGTCCGCTATGCCCGCGAGAACAAGGTTCCCTACCTCGGTATCTGCCTGGGTATGCAGGTGGCAGTGATCGAGTATGCGCGCAGCCAGCTGGGCTGGGCCGACGCCAACTCCACTGAATTCGACAAGACCAGTGAGCACCCGGTGATCGGCCTGATTACCGAATGGCAGACCGCGACCGGCAGCAAGGAACAGCGTAGTGAAGATTCCGATCTGGGCGGCACCATGCGTCTGGGCGGCCAGGAATGTGCGCTGGAGCCAGGCTCAAAGGCCCATGACTGCTACGCCAAGGATGTGATTGTCGAGCGCCACCGTCATCGTTACGAAGTGAATAACGTGCTGCTACCCGAACTTCAGGCCGCCGGCCTGAAAGTCTCTGGTCGTTCGGTGG
>SKFV01000092.1 GCA_007117785.1 Pseudomonas sp. | reverse complement strand
CCGACCATGGAGACGCGGTTCATCACTTCCGGGCCGTTGCCGATCAGGGTTGCGCCCTTGACCGGAGCGGTGATCTTGCCGTCTTCGATCAGGTAGGCTTCGCTGGTAGAGAAGACGAATTTGCCGCTGGTGATATCCACCTGGCCACCACCGAGGTTGGCGCAGTAGATACCCTTTTTCACCGACCGAATGATCTCTTCCGGATCACTTTCACCGGCACGCATGTAAGTGTTGGTCATGCGCGGCATGGGCAGATGCGCATAGGACTCGCGGCGACCGTTGCCGGTGGCGGCGACGCCCATCAGCCGGGCATTCAGCTTGTCCTGCATATAGCCCTTGAGGATGCCGTTTTCGATCAGTGTGGTGCACTCGGTTTCGTTGCCTTCGTCATCCAGGCTCAGCGAGCCGCGGCGACCCGGCAAGGTGCCGTCATCGACAATGGTGCAGAGCGAGGACGCAACCTGCTCACCAACCCGGCCACTGAATGCAGAGCTGCCCTTGCGGTTGAAATCACCCTCCAGGCCATGGCCGACGGCTTCGTGCAGCAATACGCCGGACCAACCGGAACCCATGACCACCGGCATGCTGCCCGCCGGGGCGGCAATGGCTTCGAGGTTGACGCTGGCCTGGCGCACGGCTTCACGGGCATAGCCCATGGCGCGCTCTTCGGTGTCGAAATAGCGGTAATCGGTTCGCCCGCCACCACCAAAACTACCGCGTTCGCGGCGGCCGTTGTGCTCCATGATCACGCTGACGTTCAGCCGCACCAGCGGCCGGATATCGCCCGCCCAGGTGCCATCACTGGCGGCAATCATGATGGTGTCATGCACCCCGCCAAGGCTGATGCTGACCTGGGTAATGCGCGTGTCCAGGCTGCGGGTATAGCTATCCAGCCGTTGCAGAAAGGCGACCTTGTCGGCCTGGCTCATCACCTCCAAGGGGTTATCCGGCAAATACAACGCACTGGCATCACTGCGGCGCCAGGCACAGACACTACCGGCCTGACCGGCACGGGCAATCGAGCGCGCGGCACCGGCGGCCTGGCTCAGAGCAGGCAGGCGGATATCGTTACTGTAGGCAAAGCCGGTTTTTTCACCGGACTGGGCACGTACGCCGACGCCCTGATCCACATTGAAGCTGCCGTCCTTGACGATGCCATCTTCCAGCACCCAGGACTCGCTGATCTGATGCTGAAAATACAGATCGGCGGCGTCCACTCCAGGCGCGGCAACCAGTTGGCCAAGAACGCTGGCAATGCTGTCCGGGCTCAGTTCGGCCGGTTGCAGCAGGCGCTGCTCGACATGCGACAGGGTATTACTCATCAATCGATACTCCTTGGACCGGGCACAACTCAACTGCGATCCGGGTTGACCGGTCGGGGCTGGCCGACCGGTGGAAAACGGCGGTGGGCGATAATCGGCATTTTCGCGCGCACCTGATGCAAATGCTGGTGATCCATCTTGCCGACCACGACGCCTTCACCACTGGATATATCGGCAATCACACTGCCCCAGGGGTCAATCAGGCAACTGTGTCCAAAGGTCTCACGGCCGTTGGCATGGCGTCCACCCTGATTGGCGGCCAGCAGGTAACACTGGGTTTCAATCGCCCGCGCGCGCAAGAGCACCTCCCAATGTGCAGCACCGGTGACGGCCGTAAAGGCCGATGGCACCATGATGATATCCGCGCCTTCCAGCCGCAGCGCCTGAAACAGGTCCGGAAAGCGCAGATCGTAGCAGATGGTCAGTCCGAGGCGACCTAAGGGGCTGTCGATGCACACCACCTGATCACCATAGCCATAATCCCGGGACTCCTGGTAGCTGCCGTGACTGTCGGCGACCTGTACATCAAACAGGTGCAGCTTGTCATACCGGGCTACTTCATGTCCCTGATCGTCGACCACCAGACTGCAAGCCATGGCCTTGCCGTCTTCGCTGCGTGGCAATGGAATGCTGCCACCCACCAGCCAGACACCGTGCTGGCGGGCCTGGTCGGCCAGGAAGCGGCGAATGGGTCGCTCGGGTGACAGTTCGGCCTGGGCAATGGCGACCAGGCTGCGATTGCCGAACGCGGCAAAACACTCGGGCAGTTGCACCAGTTCGGCGCCCTGCTCGGCGGCCTCGGCAATCAGTCGCGCAGCCTGGGCCAGATTGTCGGCCACCTTGTCGCTACTGATCATCTGAATGGCGGCGAGAGATTTCTGCATGCTCATTCCTCCAACGCCGGGCGGCTATCAAAGGCCCGATCGAATTCGACAGTCGGCTGCTGCCAGTCACCACTGAGCCGATATTTCACCGAGGCAAAACGGGCGACGCGGTCACCCAGAATACGATCAGCCAGAAAAAGCACCCCGCCTATCTGTGGCGCGCCGGCCAACAGGGCCGCCAGGGGCAGGTTGTTGGTGATCGGCAAGGTCACCAGCAAGCCCATATCAATCTGATCCGATGGCAGGTCCAGCTTACCATCCAACTGCAGCTTGGCGCTTGGACCATCCAGCTCCAGGGGTGTGCGAGTGCGCATGACGCCCCGTTCGATATCCAGCTCGCCCTTGAGTGAATCATAGGCGGTGCCGCGCCCGAAGATATCGGAAAAATCCAGCCGCAGACGCCGGGTCAGCGCGTTGAAATTCAACAAGCCAAATACCCGCAGTGCATCCGCACCACCCTCACCACTTTGCACCATGCCCTGATTGGCCGCCAGACTCAACTCCCCACTGCTGCGGGAAAAGGCAAAAAACGCGGGCGAACCCGGCCATTGCAGATCCAGATCAGTGACAAAATCCTGGCTGGTCAATGAGGGCGCATAATCCCAGGCGGCCAGCACGGTACCAATATCCCCCGTTTGCAAACGGCCAATAAAGCGACTGCGCTGTGGCTCGGCCAGCCAATCCATGCTGCCCTGCAGGCGCAGGCCCCGCAGATCAGCATCCAGCCCCTGTACGCGGCTGCCCTCAGCTTGCGGACGCAACAGAAAGCGTACACTGCCGACCGCATCCGTACCCCAATACAGGCGGTCTATGCCGACGTTCACCGGCGGCAAGCCACGCGGATCGAACCCGAGCAAAGGGTCAACCGGTAGCACCGGCTCAATCAAACCGCTGGTGACCACGGTGTCTTCCGCTTCGGGGCGCGGCAAACGCAAGCGCTGCAGCTCAACAACCCTGGGCTGGGCCGCATCCGTCGGTAAACTGACCAGACCGCGTACATCCGTCTGGTCGATATCCACCACCCAGCCGTTATCATTGTGGGCGGCGCTGAGCGCCAGATCAGGCAAAGACCAGCCAAAGCCCTGAAAATCATCCACATCCAAGCTCAAACGCTTGAGCAGGCCGGTCACCAACAGGCGCTCGGGAGCGAGTTCCTCGCGGTCACGCGCTGCCAGCCATTGCTGCCATTCGCTCACATCCAGTCGAGGCAGGCTGGCCGTCAGACTGATACCGGGCCAGATCGGGGTGACGGCTTGCCCCTGTCGATAACGGATATCGGCCGCCAGCGCCTCGCCATCCAGATGCACCACGCCACGCCAGTCATCACCGGCGCGCAAGCGCCAACGCTGCTCAGCGCCCTGCACACTCAGTTGCAACTCGCTGGGCATGCGCTGCTCAGCCACCTTGGCCAGCGGCGGTGGCAAATCCAGCGCCACACCGTGCAAATCCGATTGCAGTTGGATGCGCTGCTCACCGGGTAACAAATCAATGCGCGCCTGCCAGTCAAGCGCACCACTGACCAGGTCGGCGGGAATCGGCTGCAACAGCCCCCATTGGCGCAGTTGCTCGACACGGTGTTGACCCGAAAGCTGAATACGCGGACTGCCGGCATGGCGCGTTATATCACCCAGTATCCGTTGTCCCAGTACGCGCCCCTGCAAGTTGTCTGCCCGCAGACCAGCATTGTCCTGATAACTGAAATCACCACTGACTTGCTGAAACGGCAGATCCACCTGTGGCAAACGCAATTGCTCGGCCTTCGCCTGCCAGCGTACGTCGACCTCGGGCGGATTGCCTGCCTGCAGCGGGATACCCAGCGTCAACTCACCCTGCAACTCGCCAGAGGCCTGCCAGCCGGCCAACGGGTCACCGGTCAGGTCACGCAGGGGGCTGTCCTGCATCAGGCGCAAGGCATCCTCCAGCGGCCCAATGGCCGTGCCGGTGATATCCAGCTGCGTTGTAAGTTGCTCCGGGCGGCGTGAGCGCACGACAATATCGCTGAGCGTGGTCTGCCACAGCCGGGCTTCAGCCTGCTCGATAGCCACCAGCCCATTGGCCAGCCATAGGCTGGCATTGACCGCTTCCAGCCGCGGCCAGTCCGGCTGGAACAACAAGCTGCCGGACTCCAGACCGACATAAAGATCGATGCGGCGATCCTCGGCACCCTCAAGCAGGCTGCCTTCAAATTCGAACACTGCCAGCGGCACATCACCCGTGGCGCCGGTGGTTGCCAGCCAGTCGGCAATGCCAGGGTTGAAACCCGGTGCCTCGGTGGGCAGATAACGGGCGTTGAAGTGGGCCTGACTGTTGTGCAGACTGGCGCGCAGCGCAATGTTTGGCGCTTGCTCGTCCCATTGCAGCGGCAAATCCAGCACCAGCGACATAGTCATATCCCCTTCTTCACCGCGGATGGCTGCGCCCGGCACATCCAGGCTGAATCCCTCTTCCGGTTGCCAGCCCCAGAATACGTCGGCGCGCAATGCTGCATAGTCATGCGCGGTAGCAAACAGGCGCGGCAAGGTAATCGACCAGTCGCTCATGTCCAGTTGCAGCAAGCCCTGCGCCGGTGTGCCCTGGACGACTCCATTGACACCACTCAGCCCGGGTACGCCCTCCCAGGCGGTGACCTTGATATCCTGCAGTCTCGCGCCCAGCTGCCAATCGAGCCAGTTGCGCCAGTCCGGCCCGCCACTGAGCTGGATATCCGCCAACCGGCCTTGCGGATCCAGGGTCGTCAGTACGTCGCGGGGGCGGTCATCGGGTAACAGCTGCATGATCAGTTGCGCCAGCGGCTGTACCTCCAACTGATCCAACCGCGCACGCCAGTGGCCCTCTTCGTGTTGACGCTCAGCCTGCAATGCCATAGCCGGCAATTGCGTTTGCTGCAGGCGTGCCTGATGCAGTTGTACGCGCAATGCATCGAATCGGCTCTGGCGCTGGTAGGCAAGCTGCAACTGCATCGCCTCGATGGTTGCATCCCCGCGCACTACACGCGGCACATCGAGTTCGGCATTCGCCGACTGCAACCTGCCGTCGGCCCATTGCAACCAGAGCTGGCCACCGAGGTCGAGACTGCTCAGTCCACTGTGTTCAATCCAGCTATGCGGCAATCGATGGCGCCATTCGGCAGTAGGCATCAGCAGGTAACCATCGAGCTGCGAGTCACCCCAGGCCTGTGGCGTCAACTGGCCCTGCCAGCGGGTTTGTGCCACGTCACCATCAGGCAGCACAACCCGCGCATCCAGCCGGGTCTGTCCGGCCTGGTTGCGCAGGGTCAGATCACCGCGACTGAAGGCCCAGCCAGGTAATTCATAGGGGGTAAGTCGGATCTGACTGTCCAGCAGGGTGATCCGGCGCTGGCTGAGCAGCAGTTCGGCGATATCACGCAACACCAGGGGGTCACCGGTGCCTTCGCCCAGCCCCTGCAGACGCCAGACACCCTCGGCGCCCTCTATCAGTTCGAAGGCCAGCCCTTCAATTTGCAGGGCATCCATGACCGGTTGGCGTTGCCAGAGGGTCGCGAAAACGTCCAGCCGGGCATTGACCCGGTCAAGGGCAAAGAGCACTGGGCTATCCGGATCAGCATCCGCGTGCACGCGCAGCCCCTGGAGCTTGAGTACCGGCTGGCTGCCCTGCATCTCACCCTGTAACTGCTGCAGGCTGATCGCGCGCCCGGTAGCCTGTTCAAACCAGTGAATGACCTGGGGCTGATAATCGGAGACGGCGGGCACCAGCAGGCGCCCGAGGCTGACGTAGGCGGCGGCCAGAATCAGCCAGGCGGCCAGTAGCAGAATCAGCGCATCCAGCGCCCGTCGGCTCCAGCGTGCCCAAGGCATGCGTATCAGCGTCCCGTCACATCAGCACCACGTCGTACTGTTCCTGGGTGTACATGGTTTCCACCTGGAACTTGATCGGGCGTTCGATAAACAATTCAAGATCGGCGACGTTGCCGGACTCCTCATCCAGCAGCCGATCAATCACTGACTGGGAAGCCAGCACCATATACTCATCCGCCTGGTAGGCGCGGGCCTCGCGCAGGATCTCGCGAAAGATTTCATAGCAGATGGATTCCGGGGTTTTCTGGATACCGCGCCCCTGGCAGCTGGAACAGGGCGCACAGAGAACCTGTTCAAGGCTTTCCCGCGTGCGCTTGCGGGTCATCTGCACCAGACCCAGCTCGGTGATACCGATGATGTTGGTCTTGGCGTGGTCACGTTCCAGCTGTTTTTCCAGGGTGCGCAGCACCTGACGCTGGTGCTCTTCATCTTCCATATCGATAAAGTCAATAATGATGATGCCACCCAGGTTACGCAGCCGCAGCTGGCGGGCAATCGCGGTAGCCGCTTCCAGGTTGGTCTTGAAAATGGTTTCTTCCAGATTGCGGTGACCAACAAAAGCTCCGGTATTGACATCAATGGTGGTCATGGCCTCGGTCTGATCGATTACCAGATGACCACCGGATTTGAGCATTACCCGGCGCTCCAGCGCCTTCTGGATTTCATCCTCAACGCCGTACAGGTCAAAAATAGGCCGTTCGCCGGGGTAATGCTCCAGCTTGGTTTCAGAACCGGGCATCAGCTCCTGCACAAACTGCTCGATTTTCTGGAAGGTTTCCCGGGAATCGATGCGCACTTTCTCGATTCGGGTATTATCCAGATCACGCAGGGTGCGAATCGCCAGCGGCAGATCCTCATAGATGATCGAGGCCGCCGGGGCTTTGCTGACCTGCTCGGAGACCTGCTGCCACAGGCGTTGCAGGTAACGGATATCCAGAATAATGTCCTCTTCGCGCGCCGCTTCGGCGGCTGTACGCAAAATGAAACCACCCTTCTCTTCTTCCGGCGTCTGTTCCACGCAGGTGGCGACTATCTGCTTGAGCCGCTCGCGCTCGGCTTCATCTTCGATTTTCAGCGAAATGCCGACATGTGGTGTGCGCGGCATATACACCAGATAGCGTGACGGTACCGACAGGTGAGTGGTCAGGCGCGCACCCTTGGTACCGATAGGATCCTTGGTAACCTGCACGATGATTGATTGCGCTTCATGCACCAGGGCGCTGATCGGCTCGACTGCCGAGCCTTCACGCTGGGAAATTTCCGAGGCATGAATAAAGGCAGCGCGCTCAAGACCGATATCGACAAAGGCAGCCTGCATGCCCGGCAAGACGCGTACGACCTTGCCTTTATAGATATTTCCCACGATACCCCGGCGCAAAGTGCGTTCGATATGCACTTCCTGCAGCACCCCGTTTTCCACCAGGGCGACACGGGTTTCCATCGGGGTAACGTTGATCAGAATTTCTTCACTCATGGGCAATCCATCGAAGTTTGCAAAGGGTCCTTTCAGACAGACTGCCAGCAGGATACCCCAAAGCGAGCCAGGAGGTCGGCAGTTTCCCGTAGCGGCAGGCCCACCACGGCGCTGTAACTGCCCTCAATGCCGGCGACAAAAATAGCTCCCAGGCCCTGAATGGCATAGCCGCCAGCCTTGTCCTGCGGCTCGCCGGTGCGCCAGTAAGCGGCAATCTCGGCCGCCGTAATTGCGCGAAAACTGACCCCCGTACTGACCAGACAATGCGCACGCTCAGCACCACAAGCGAGGCTGACGGCGGTCATTACCCGGTGACTGCGCGCCGACAGTAAAGCCAACATGCGGGCGGCATCGGCGGCATCCACCGGCTTGCCGAGGATCTGCTCATCGACCACCACAGCCGTATCTGCCGCCAGAACCACGGCACCCGCCGGGGCAGCCTGCAGGCCGGCAGCAGCCTTTTCTGCGGCAATGCGCTGCACATAATCTGCCGCCGACTCACCGGCCTTGACCTGCTCATTGATATGCGTGGCTGCCTGACTACAAGGGACGCCAATCTGCGCCAGCAGTTCCCGCCGACGCGGCGAAGCCGAGGCCAGATAAACCGGAGGTTCAGACCACATGGAAGCGCCTGCGCACTACGCTGAGAACCGCCACCAGCCAGGGCCAGAAAAAGGCACTGACCAGCGCCGGCAACAGGAAAAGCAGCAAGGGCGGCCGGTTACCGGTGAGGCTGTTCAGCCACAACAAGAGCATCTGGGCTGTCCCCAGCACCGGCAGCATGACCAGACTTTGCTGCCAGAGTGGAAAGCGCCGAATACGCTGATGCAGCACCAGTACCAGCCAGGCCACCAGCATGACCACCAGCGCATACTGACCAAAGAGTTCGCCGTACAGCACATCCATGGCCAGACCACTGACCCAGGCTGTGAGCAAGCCGACGCGGTGCGGCAAGGCCATGACCCAATAGGCGATGACCATGGCCAGCCAGAGCGGGCGGGCAAATTCGATACTTGAGGGCATCGGCATGATGCTGAGCAGCAATGCCACCAGGATGCTGGCTGCGATAATCAAACTACTGCGCATCGTCGACCTCCAGGTGCTGGCCGTAGCCGCTGTCCGGGCTGAATACCAGCAGCAGATAGCGACTGCGACTCAATTGCGCACTGGGGGCAATGCGTACGTCGGCAAAGGGCTGGCCGGGGTCACGTTCGACCTCGACCACCCGACCGACCGGGTAGCCTGCCGGAAAGCGTTGGCCGAGGCCGGAACTGACCACCAGATCATTGATGCGCACATCCGCCGTGTCGCCCACATAACGCAGCTCGAGCCATTCATTGTTGCCGGTGCCACTGGCAATCGCGCGCAGACCGTTGCGATTGATCTGAACCGGCAAACTATGGGAAGCATCCGTGATCAGCAAGACCCGCGCAGTGTGCGGCATCACCTCGACCACCTGCCCCATCAGACCGGTTGCATCCAGCACAGGCTGACCGAGAAAGACCCCGTCACGCTCCCCCTTGTTGAGCATCACGCGTTGATTGAAGGGGTTGGGGTCGACACCGATCAGCTCGGCCACCAGCACCCGCTCATCGACCAGCGAGGCAGAATTGAGCAACTCGCGCAGACGCACGTTCTGTTCGGTCAGCGCAGCCAGTTTCTGCAGTTGACGTTGAGCCAGCAGAGCTTCGGATTGCAGGCGCTGGTTTTCCGCGATCAGGTCAGCACGACTGGCGGTCAGCAGACTGACGCTGGCCCAGCCCCGGGCGGGTAAATCGGCGACGTAATACAAGGGCGACAGTACCAGGCCCAACTGGGCACGCACCGGCTGCAAGGCAGCAAAGCGGGCATCCACCACCATCAGCACCAGTGACAGCACGGTCAACGCAAACAAACGTATACCCAGCGACGGGCCTTTGATGAATAAAGGTTTGATGCTCAAGGCTCCTTTGACTGGTATCCGCCATGCGGCCAGGCAAATTCACGGCAGTTATCCGGCGACTGCAAGGCAATCCCGGCAACTGCAACCCGGTCAGACCGTACGGCAATCCTGACAGATTGCCGACGACGCCTGTCGACTCATTCGGTCGATAGTAAATCCATACTGTGCTGGTCCATCATCTCCAGCGCCTTGCCACCGCCACGGGCGACACAGGTCAACGGCTCTTCGGCAACGATCACTGGCAGTCCGGTTTCCTGACTGAGCAGCTTGTCGAGATCACGCAGCAGCGCACCACCACCGGTCAGAATCAGACCGCGCTCGGCAATATCCGAGGCCAGTTCCGGCGGCGACTGTTCCAGCGCACTCTTGACAGCCTGCACGATGGTCGCCAGCGACTCCTGCAGCGCTTCCAGCACTTCGTTCGAATTCAGGGTAAAGCTGCGCGGCACACCTTCGGCCAGGTTGCGGCCACGCACATCAACTTCCAGGGTTTCACCGCCGGGGAAAGCTACGCCGATTTCCTGCTTGATGCGCTCGGCGGTCGATTCGCCGATCAGGCTGCCGTAATTGCGCCGTACATATGTCACGATGGCCTCATCAAAACGGTCACCACCAACGCGCACCGACTCGGCATACACCACGCCGTTCAGCGAGATCAGGGCGATTTCGGTCGTGCCACCACCGATATCCACCACCATGGAGCCGCGCGCCTCTACGACCGGCAAACCGGCACCAATGGCAGCGGCCATCGGCTCTTCGATCAGGTAGACTTCACGGGCACCCGCGCCGAGGGCCGATTCACGGATTGCGCGACGCTCAACCTGGGTCGACTTGCAGGGCACACAGATCAGTACCCGCGGACTCGGCTGGATAAAGCTGTTTTCATGTACCTTGTTGATAAAGTACTGCAGCATTTTCTCGCACACGCTGAAATCGGCTATCACACCATCTTTCATCGGGCGAATAGCCTGAATGTTACCTGGAGTGCGGCCGAGCATGCGCTTGGCCTCAGTGCCGACGGCCACCACGCTTTTCTGGTTGCCGTGGGTGCGAATTGCGACGACGGACGGCTCATCAAGCACGATACCGCGGTCACGAACATAAATAAGGGTGTTGGCGGTACCCAGATCGATCGACAGATCACTGGAAAACATGCCACGAATTTTTTTGAACATGCGCTGAATATACCCCGAGAGAACGCGTGGGTTGGTCGTTATAATGTAGAAGCACGGATAAACTACCTGTGGGCAAAGGGCAGTAACAAGGTCTCGCCAACAGCAAGGTGATTGCATTAGGCCGTTACTGACCGGACAACATAAGCACACAGGGCACTGGTCGGCACTTCCGGAAGTGTCGCAACTCTAACAATGGCAGGGTTTTTGGGCAAGGCGTGGATGTGGTAAATTCGCGCCCTTGTCCAGATTTACGCCAACATCGGGGCTGATCAAGTCGACATCAGCCCACTAATGCCGGTTATGTCCCGGCTGCATGGAGAACAACACATGGCCTTAGACCGCAACGAGGTGGAAAAGATCGCCCACCTGGCGCGAATTGCCCTGAGCGACGAGGATGTGCCGGCCACCACGGCCAAACTGTCGAGCATCCTCGACCTGATCGACAAAATGCAGGCCGTCGATACCACGGGCATAGAACCGCTGGCACATCCGCTGGAAACCACCCAGCGCCTGCGTGCCGACGAAGTCAGCGAACACAATCAGCGCGACGCCTATCAGCAGATTGCTCCGGCCACTGAAGCCGGGCTTTATCTGGTACCCAAGGTGATCGAATAAACCCGCCGCGACGAGATCCCTCCCATGCATGAGAAAACCCTGGCCGAATTATCCCGGGCCCTGCACAGCAAAGCGATATCCAGTGTCGAGCTGACAGAGCACTACTTAGAGCGCATAGAGCAACACGACGGCCAATTGAACAGCTTTATCACGGTAACGCCTGAGCTGGCACGACAGCAGGCGAAAGCGGCTGATGCGCGTCTTGCCGCTGGAGACGCCACGGCCTTGACCGGTATTCCGCTGGCGCACAAGGACGTCTTTTGCACCCAGGGCGTGCGCACCAGTTGCGGCTCGAAGATGCTCGACAACTTTGTTGCGCCCTATGAATCCACGGTCACCGCTCGCTTCAATGCTGCGGGCGCGGTGACTCTGGGCAAGACCAATATGGACGAATTCGCCATGGGCTCGTCCACCGAGTCAAGCTTTTATGGCCCGACACGCAACCCCTGGAATCACGAGCACGTGCCCGGGGGCTCGTCCGGCGGTTCCGCCACCGCTGTGGCTGCGCGCCTGTGCGCCGCCGCCACCGGCACCGATACCGGTGGCTCGATCCGCCAGCCGGCCGGCTTTACCGCACTGACCGGGCTCAAGCCAACCTACGGCCGGGTTTCGCGCTGG
>SKFV01000295.1 GCA_007117785.1 Pseudomonas sp. | reverse complement strand
TTGCAGGCCCAAGCCGAGGGTCAGAATCTGGGTGCCGTCCATGCCATACCTCCTGTCGTCGTGGAGGCCATATCCTGGCCCAGCTCAGGGGGCGAATTCCACACCCAACGACGAAGAGCCCATAAAACCGACCAAAGTTATCCTGAATATGCCCAGCAGTTTCTTCTACCTCCGGACCAATTATGGCCCAGAAAGGAGCTGCATCTAGCTTTGTAGATACTTTTATTAAATGGGCACCGTTGCAGGCTGCAATTACAATCATCAGATTTAGCTTAGTCGCCCGGTTAACCTCAATAAAGATCTCTCTGATTTCATCCCATTCCACCAGTTCTCCGCTAGCGGTTCCCAAGCCGTCTTCACACCCATGACACTCAAAGTGGATCATTGGATATGTTCCGCTCAAAGCCTCATTTCGTATTTTTTCTAATACGTCAAACAGCTCGGACTTAGTTATTGGCTCAGCGAATTCGACGACAAGGTCTTGCTGTACCTGCTTAGCCTTGTCCAGCTGATTGTCGAAGAGATTTTTCCCGGTTCTAAGCTCACCTGATGGTAAAGATTCTATAACCCACAGCTTATTGAAAATATTTCCGGACATGACGATCCCATTTATCCCTAACAGGCATGGAAATAGGGGTACGTCCCCGATTACCTGGGGTACGTCCCCGATTACCTGCGATATCACTCAAAACGCTGTTCGCGTTCCTCATCTCTTTGTCTATCACGCACCCGTTCGCGTTCGATTTCCATGGTCAGTCGATCGGACACTGATCCAGCGGCCTTGGCTATCTCTTCCCGCTTATGCTGCGTCAGTTCGGCAATAGCATCGGTCCTCGACTGCATGACATCTGCACGGCTCCCAGACCAAGACGATGGTGTGACACGAGCCGCGTAGGCGTGAAGGACTGGCTCGGGCTCTGGGGCGGCTTCAAGAAACGCAACACCGGATGACGTTATGGAAGAGCCATCCCTGCTCCCATCGCCTTTCTCCCAAAGCCTGATACCTGACGCGACCAATCCCCAGACATCCGCTTCATTCCGTTGCTGACACCACTCAATCAGGTCGTCCACATCGATCTTGGAGAGCGGGCAGCGCCGAATACCCCCGTGACGAATGAAAAAGGTGCGTCGATGCTGCTGGTCCTCTGTCCCTTGGAAAACACGATTCAGAAATGCCTGGGGCATCCGTCCTGCTGTAGTTTCAATCGCTTCCTCGAACGAATGAATGTAGCCGTAGCACTCGTCCACGACAGAGAATATGGTATCCACCCACTCTATCTTTTCTGCGTCGTTGCCGTCGAAGCTAAGTGCGGCCTTGATGACATTTCCCATACGGTAGTCTTTGCTGCCACCAGGGTCACTGTGATCGGCCAACAGGGATTTGATTGCCGCCTTAAAACCAAGTTTTCTTAGTTCAGGTCCTAACGTATCGTCCGCAGGGCTCTTCCCGTGCAGTTTCATACTGAGTGCTTCGAGTAGTGTGTCGTCACCGTCTGACTTGGCCAGTAGCTTTTGTGCAAGCTCCAACAAACGTTCGGACGGAAGGTGTGCGTAGTTATCCCGCCAAAGGATAGGCCCGAACATCCAAGTCCGTGTTTCTTCATTGTCGAGCAGGGCCATGCACCGATCCAGATCGCTCTCTGTGAAGTCATCCCATGGATGCAGGCCCACAAGGACTTTCCGAAGTTCTGAGTGTTCCGCACATTCATCCAAGAGTTTTCTCGAAAGCGCATTGTCATTGGCGCCAACCTCTTCAATGAAGCCACCAATCACGGCAAAGTCGTGGTTCGAACCGGATGACCGAGCGAGGTGTTCCAGCAAGCCTTGCCAACCTTCACCATAATTGTGGGCCCCCTTGGCAAGGCCAATCCCGAACGCCCTGCGATAAGGCATCCATTCTCTGGAAAACAATTCAGAACCCAATTCATCGAGTTCATGGTCAGAGGCTGCAAAGCTCTCGCCTAAATCTGTTGCATTTGTGGCTAACCGATCTTCAGAATCCCGATACTTATCATCGTTGCTGTCGTCGAACTCGTCATCCAGTGCCCAGTAGTCATGCCCTTTTCCCAGAACGTATGTCTTGATCTTTGCAATCAGGTCGCGAGGCTCCAGGTCACGATCTAGATCGGCGAGGTCCTGGGGAAGCGGTTCTGGTTCAGGTTCGTCTTTTTGTCTTGTGTGATCGAAATAGATGATCGAGCGAACGGCCTTCCAGCCTTCACCCCATGGCTGGTGATCATTGATCGCCCGTGCTGCTTCGACAAGTTCCTCCCGTATTGCTTCATGGCGCCATAGACCGCGAAACTCATTCGCCAGAACTAATCGTGCACGGCTCTTGATGTCCTCGTCGTCTGAATTTGCTAGCCGCACCGCCAAATTCATGAAAGCAGTGCGCCACTCAACGAGCTGATCATGGGTCGGGCGGTAGCCGTAGTCCCTGGGACGTGCCCCGAACTCGTTGAGCCCAAAGCCTGTCCAAGGCGGCCCATCCAATGCTGTTGAAAGCAACTTGATACCCAACGAACGCCGCCCCTGACCTTCAGAGCCCAGGCATTTTTCAACAATGGAAAGACGTTGCTGCATCGAAGCATGTGTGCCGGACAGATAGGGTTGGAAGAACCCCGAAATCTTGTCCCTAACCGCATCGTAATTGTTACTCTCGTCTTCATGGTCCGCAACGCGCATCAGAAGTGACATGCAGCGGTCAAATGCATGTGCCTCGTATGCCAACGATTTAAGTAGGTTTAGGATAGTGGTCCTTCGAGGGTTATGCTTTGGCTCCATTCCCTGAAAGCCTGGAGCGGTGAGTTCGGCTTCGATCCGGTCAAGCAGTGCATCTGGTGCGACTGGCCCGATATAGTTAAGTATCCTCGATCCATTCTTATCGAGGTCCGAAATGCGACCCAAGAGACCGTCTGGCTGAAGCCATGCCTCTATAATTTCTCGTGCCACAGGGTGATCGTGCATTAGACCAAGCCTATGCGCGAATGACATGAGAAGCCGACTGTTTCCAGGCGCCTCAAATATTGACCTCAGGGTCTCTACAGGAACGCTATCCAGCGCGGAGCTTGCCAGCCTGTTTGCTACAGCATGGGGCAGTATAGCCCTCCAAAAGGCTCTCTTTTGGACAACATGGCGGTCCGCCAGCTTCTTCGTGGCTCGGAACAGTTGCGCTTTTGTGAACCCTGAAATCGAGCCCAAAACTTCTAGTTCATCCT
>SKFV01000015.1 GCA_007117785.1 Pseudomonas sp. | reverse complement strand
TAGCCATCTCGGGCTCTGGCAATGTTGCCCAGTATGCAGCACTGAAAGCTCTGGAACTGGGCGCCAAAGTTGTGTCCATGTCGGATTCCGGCGGCACCCTGTATCACCCGGAAGGCCTGAGCCTGGAACAGTGGAACCAGTTGCTGACGCTTAAAAACGAGCGGCGTGGTCGCCTGGAAGAGCTGGCCCGTGACCTGAACCTGGAGTTCTTCACCAAACGCACACCCTGGCACCTGCCCTGTGATGTCGCCATCCCCTGTGCCACCCAGAACGAGCTCAACGCCGAGGATGCCCGTACCCTGATCGGCAATGGCTGCATCTGTGTTGCCGAAGGGGCCAATATGCCGTCGACGCTGGAAGCCGTGGATGTTTTCCTGGAAGCCCGCATCCTCTTCGCCCCGGGCAAGGCTGCCAACGCCGGTGGCGTTGCTGTAAGCGGCCTGGAGATGAGCCAGAACGCCATGCGTCTGGCCTGGACTGAGAGCGAAGTGGACGCCAAACTACGAGCCATCATGCAATCCATTCACGCCGCTTGCGAACAATATGGCAAGGAAGAAGACGGCTTTATCAACTACGTCAAAGGCGCCAATATTGCCGGTTTCGTAAAGGTGGCTGATGCCATGCTGGCGCAAGGGGTGGTCTGATAACCTCAGAACCGAGAGGCTCGGCAGATACGCGTCGAGCCAAATACCCGCTATAGTTCAGGTAGGTTTACGTTGGAGGTTGATCATGAGCGATGACAGACGCCGCTTCACACGCATTCCCTTTGATGCGGCGACCTACCTGCAGCAGGATGACTGGCAGTTGCCTGTGCAGTTGTTAGACATCTCCCTGCGCGGCCTGCTGGCAATGCAGCCAGACGGCTGGGATGAGCGCCGCCGCAAGCAGTCTTTTATCGCCATTATCGAGCTGACCGAAGGCAGCCATATCCGCATGGAAGTCAGTTTGGCGCATGCCGAGGAAGGCATGCTGGGCTTTCAGTGCGAGCACATTGACCTGGACTCCATCAGCCACCTGCGCCGTCTGGTTGCGCTAAACCTGGGTGACGAAGAGCTTCTGGAGAGGGAGCTAGGGGCCCTCCTTTAATCCAAAGCGGCAAGCATTCCTTGCATCACTTCACGCTTTGGCCTGCTAGCGCACTGCTTGCAGCTTTGGCCTAATCGAATACCGCATTCAACGCCTCATCCAGCCGGGTCACGCCGATGACCGTCATTCCCTTGGGTGACTCCTTGGGCGCGTTCGCCTTGGGTACGATGGCGCGGGTAAAGCCATGTTTAGCGGCTTCCTTCAGACGCTCCTGCCCACTGGGTACCGGACGCACCTCACCCGACAATCCCAACTCACCAAAGACCATCAGATCCATCGGCAAGGGGCGATTGCGCAAACTGGACATGACCGCAGCAATCAATGCCAGATCAGACGCGGTTTCCAGCACCTTGACGCCACCCACCACGTTAACGAACACATCCTGATCATAGGTTGCCACACCGCCATGGCGGTGCAACACAGCAAGTAGCATGGCCAGGCGGTTCTGATCCAGCCCCAGGGTTACCCGGCGCGGATTGCCCAGATGACTGGTATCCACCAGTGCCTGCACCTCCACCAGCATCGGTCGCGAGCCTTCCCAGGTCGACATCACCACACTGCCGGGAATCGGCGCCTCATATCGGGAAAGAAATATTGCCGATGGGTTGGCCACTTCCTTCAGCCCCTTATCGGTCATGGCGAACACACCCAATTCATTGACCGCGCCAAAACGGTTTTTCACTGCCCGCAACATACGCAAGCGGCCATCGGCCTCACCCTCGAAATAGAGCACGGTATCGACCATATGCTCCAGTACACGCGGACCAGCCAGGGCGCCCTCTTTGGTCACATGCCCGACCAAGAAAATCGCGGTATTACTCTGCTTGGCATAACGCACCAGCAGCGCTGCGCTTTCACGCACCTGCGCCACGCCACCAGGTGCAGACTGCAGCTGTTCGGTAAAAATGGTCTGGATAGAATCCACCACCATAACGGCCGGCTTTTCCAGTCGCGCAGTGGCGATAATGCTTTCAATACAGGTTTCAGTCATCACCCGCAGGCGGTCTTCCGGCAGACTCAGTCGGCGTGCACGCATGGCTACCTGCTGCTGGGACTCTTCACCGGTGATATACAGGGCCGGGATGTCCTGTGCCAGGCGACACAGTGTCTGCAACAGAATAGTCGATTTGCCGATACCCGGATCGCCGCCAATCAGCACCACAGAGCCGGGCACCAGTCCGCCACCCAGCACACGGTCCAGTTCCGAGGAGCCACTGGCCTGACGCGGCACCTCGACACTGGAGACTTCCGCCAGGGTCTTTACCTCGGCCTGCTGTCCGCTCCAGTTGCTGCTACGGGCGCCGCTGCCACCCGTGGGCGTGGTATCGATAACCGTTTCAACCAGGGTATTCCAGGCTTTGCACTCGCCGCACTGGCCGGCCCACTTGGTAAAGGTGGCGCCACATTCGGTGCAGCCATAGAGTCGTTTTGCTTTGGCCATCGGGGCGTCGTCTCTCCGTCTCGTGCAACCCGCATGGTCGCAAAAAAAAAGCAGACTACTATCACCCGGGCACTGGGACAATGACAAGGGAAGCTCTGTGAGGATGCACAGTCATCGCAAGCTCAACCCATCAACACGTCCGCTAACACAGCGTAACCCAGCAAACCCAAGCCACTACCTATAATCGCACCAGCCAACACATCACTTGGATAGTGCAAACCCAGCACTACCCGTGAGGCCGCCACGCTCAGCGTAAAGGGCAGCACCAGCAAGGCAAGGCCCGGCAAAGTCAGCGCCAGCAAAACAGTAAAACAGACGGCATGCAGGGTATGGCCCGACGGGAAGCTGTAGCGGTCTAGCGGGGGAATGCCACAATCGATTACGGGAAAGGAAATAAACGGCCGCTCCCGGATCAACCAGCGCTTGAGCAGCTTGTAGACCAGCGTACAACTGATACCACAGCTGGCCAGCAACAAGGCGACACCCATGCCATCATCCGGCACCAACCAAGGCAGTGCCAGGATCAGTGCGTACCATAGCCAACCATCGCCCAACCGGCTGACCCAACGGAAATAACTGTATAGCCAGGAACAGCGCAACGCCTGATTAACCGTCTGACACCAGACGAACTCACGTTGATCAACCCGTTCGAACCAGCGTGTCACGCGACTTGTCGCCATGGCAGCGTTCCTCCTGCGATGAATTGAGCAGCAATTGGGCAAAGTGACTGACCTGTTTGGCCCAGCCAAGCTTCAAGGCATCCCGTCGGGCTTGCTGACGCAAGCGCATACGAAGACCGGGCTCCCGGTACAAGCTCTCTACCGCCATGGCAAAGCCCTGTTCGTCACCTGCGGGTATGCTCAGACCGTTCTGCGCCTGACGCAGGTGCTCGCGTGCCGCAGCCACGTCATAGGCCACCACTGTCAGACCACTGGCCATAGCCTCAAGCACCACATTGCCGAAGGTATCGGTGAGACTCGGGAACAGGAAAATATCTGCGCTGGCGTAATGGCGTGCCAGTTCATTACCACGCTGAACGCCCGCAAAGATCACATCCGGGTAGTCACGGGCAAGCTGGCCTTGCAAAGGACCGTCGCCGACCAGCACCAGCCGCGCATCCGGGTAACACATCTTCAGAGCTGCGTAACTGCGCATCGCCAGCGGTAAATTCTTTTCCGCTGCCAGACGTCCCACATAGAGCAATACAGGGGCTCCCTTGCCAACGCCCCACTCTGCCCTCAAACCGTCGTCTCGGCGCTGCGGATCGAACAATTGGCAATCAACCCCCCGGCTCCACAGTGCACATGGGCTAATACCCATAGCATCCAGTTGCACCGCACTCTGTCGTGAGGGTACCAGGGTCAAGGCGGTCTGATTGTGAAACCACCGACAGTAACGGCGAAGCCAGACGTCAAGAAACCCGACCCGGTAATGGTGGGTATAACTATGGAAGTTGGTGTGAAACCCGGAACAGACGCGAATATTCAATGCGTTGGCCGCACGCACAGCCGACAAGCCCAGAGGCCCCTGAGTCGCTACATAGATCGCATCGACTGACTGATCAGCCAGCCAACGGCGCAAATGCCAGGAACTGGCAAGGCCAAAACGCAGGCTGCGATAACCCGGCAAGGGTATGCCTGTTATCAGCAACTGCGCGTGACACCACCCCTGATCAATGGCATGGGTCGGCGCCTGCTGGTCAGCACTCTGGACAGGGCGGATGATGGATACCCGATAACCCTGTGCCAACAATCCACGACACAACTGCAGTAAGGTATGGGCAACGCCGTTGATCTCGGGAGCAAAGGTCTCACTGACAATGATGACATGCTGCTGTAGAGACTGGGCCCGAGACAGTGGCGGTGACCGCTCCGGCCGAGCCGGAAGGTGAGACAAAGCAGTGAAGTGCGCGGGGGTTTTCATGCGTTCACTATGCAAATGCTGCATGACAGCCGCGTGACAGCATGATGATATTCTGGGGACAATCAGCAGTAATAGCTAAAGGCCACAGTAACAGTAAGGCCGGGACAGCAATAGCTACATATAATGACGCCAATAGCTGGACGTCGACTGATACAAGCACGGATAAACGCTCTATACTGGTGCCACTTGTACCAAGGAAAATTCGCATGAATCGTGATGACTCGAGCCTGCCACCCTGTAATGCCTGCCGTGATGGTAATAGCCTGGACTTTGAATTCACTATGGCATTCCAACCCATCGTTGACCTGAGAAACCGGAGTATTTTCGCCTATGAAGCTCTGGTTCGCGGTACTGACGGTAGCGGTGCGGGCAGCATTCTGTCCCGGGTCAATGAAAGCAACCGCTATGCCTTCGACCAGTCCTGCCGGGTAACCGCAGTAAAGCTGGCAGCCGAACTGGGCATCACCTGTTTCATCAGCATCAATTTTCTACCCAATGCTGTATATCAGGCGGCTACCTGTATCCGTGCCACCCTGGAAGCAGCGCACAAATATAACTTTCCGACGGACCGGCTTATCTTCGAAATCACCGAGAATGAAGAACTGGTCGATAAGAAACACCTGAAAAGTATCATCACCGAATACCAGCGTCAGGGCTTCAAGACGGCCATTGATGATTTTGGCGCCGGCTATTCGGGACTCAATTTGCTGGCCGAATTTCAGCCCGACATCATCAAGCTGGATATGGCCCTGGTTCGCGACATTGACCAGGACAAGGTCCGCCAGGCCATCGTGCAGGGCATTCTCGGCGTTTGCAAAAGCCTGGAAATAGATGTCATTGCCGAAGGGATCGAGACCCTTGCCGAGCTGGACCTGCTGAGCAGTCTGGGCGTCAATCTGTTCCAGGGCTATTTACTGGCCAAGCCCGGTTTTGAGCACTTGCCCGAGGTACATTGGCCAGCCCATGTCTGAGCAGTTTCTGGACAAAAAAACCTACAAAAAACGTAGCGATGAACTGAAAGAGGCCCTTCTCGATGCCCAGTTCGAGCTGCAAAAGCAGCGAGGTGGTCCGGTTCTGGTCTTGATCAGCGGGAACGATTTTGCTGGCAAGGCCGAGTTGATTTATACCTTTTATGGCTGGCTGGATACCCGGCGACTGAATACTCGCGCTTTCAATCTGCCCGCCGGTATCGAAAAACGCATGCCACGCCTTTGGCGCTACTGGCGCACCCTGCCCCCCGCTGGCGAACTGGGTTTTTATCTTGGCTCCTGGTATCACCAACCGCTGATGCACTTCAGTCGCGGGCAAATCAGTGAAGCCCGTTTTCAGGCCGCGATGGAAGAGATTGTCCGTTTCGAGACTCTGCTGGCCCGCGAAGGCGTCAGCATCATCAAACTATGGCTGCATCTGACCGGGCCTGATGCGAGCAAGAAGCCCAACAACGAGATGTTCAAACAGACTGTCGCGATGCGCGAATGGGGTGATTTCAGCGCCGGTGATTATGACCAGGTACGTGATGCTGCCCAGCGTATGGAGCACCTTACCTCAACGGATGCCGCCCCCTGGATTCGGGTACAAAGCAGCGATGAAAACTACCGGGATATTCGCGTTGCCGAAATCATCCTGGATACCCTGCAGCAGCGTTTGCAGGCTGACAGTGAAGACAGCAAATCTGCGGTATCCGACTGGCCAGGCGCAACCCATCAGATTCTGCAGGAACTGGACTATACCGCCCGCCTGGACAAGGACGACTACCAGCAACAGCTGGAAACCTGGCAAACAAGGCTGCGTGAACTGGTGCGCCACCCGCGCTTCAGTAGCCACAGCCTGCTACTGGTGTTTGAAGGCAGCGATGCCGCCGGCAAAGGCGGTACCATAAGGCGCATAACCCAGTGCCTGGACCCGCGGCATTTGCGCGTGCACGGGACTGCAGCACCCAGTCCCGAGGAAGCTACCCAGCCCTACCTGCTGCGCTTCTGGAAGCGCATCCCGGCACCGGGCAACGTGGTTATTTTTGATCGCAGCCACTACGGCCGTGTGCTGGTTGAGCGTGTCGAAAGCTTTTGCCCGGCGGAGCGCTGGCAGCAGGCCTACCAGGAAATCAACGACTTCGAACAGCAACTGCATCAGTCCGGCACCCTGGTACTCAAGTTCTGGCTGGCAATCACCGAAGACGAACAACTTCAGCGCTTCAAGGCACGTGAGAAGTCCAGCGTCAAACGCTACAAACTGACCGACGAAGACTGGCGTAATCGCGAGAAATGGCCCGCCTACGAGCAGGCGGTGAATGACATGGTGGCGCATACCAATAGCAAACATGCCCCTTGGTATGTGATTTCCTCGGAAGATAAACGCCATGCCCGTATCGAGACACTGAAAATTGTCTGCGAACAACTGGAGCAACGGCTGGAGCGCGGCAAAAAATAATGACCCTTACTCTCGATAACCTGACCCTGAGCCGCTACCCGGAAGATCGCAGCGGGACCCTGGTGGCCGCGGATGCCGCCGACCGCTACCTACTGCAGCAGTTGGCACAAGCCCCTGTGAAAACGCCACCGCTGATTATCAATGACAGCTTTGGTGCTCTCGCTTGCGCCCTGCATGCCCAGCAGCCGGCTAGCTGGGGCGATTCCTGGTTGGCCTGGCAGGCGTTGCAAAACAACTTGCAGGATAACCAGCTGGACATATCCGGGGTCGATTTCTTTACCAGCCAGCAACAGCCTCAAGGCACCTATCAATGCGTATTGTTGCGCATTCCGAAAAGTCTGGCGCTGCTGGAGCAGCAGCTGTATCAGTTACGACCCTTGCTTGCACCTGGGGCGCAAGTGGTAGCGGGTGCCATGCTCAAGCATCTGCCGCCCTCAGCTGGAGACTTGCTGGCCCGCTATATCGGCCCCTACCAGGCCTCGCTGGCGTGGAAAAAGGCACGCTTACTGACGGCCACCCTGGACCCGGACCTGAAGCCGCCAGCGCCGAAAACAAACCCACGCTATGCCCTGGAAGGGACACGCCTGGAGCTGGATAATTTTCCGGGTGTGTTTTCTCGCGAGCGTCTGGATATCGGCACCCGGGTATTGCTGGCGCAGTTGCCGCAGGACGTCGGCAACAGCCATATTATTGACCTCGGCTGCGGTAACGGCGCCCTGGGCATCATGGCTGCCTGGCAGAACCCGGATGCCGAGCTGACCTTTGTAGACGAATCCTGGTCTGCAGTAGCCTGCGCCGAGCACAATTTCCGCCAGGCCTTTGGTCAGCGGCCAGCCAACTTTCAAGTGCGTGACGGAGTACAGCAATGGGATGGCGCGCCGGCTGACTGGATTCTGTGCAACCCGCCTTTTCATCAGCAACAGGTCATCGGTGATGTCATTGCACGGCGCCTGTTTGCCGGCAGCCGTCGCGCGCTGAAGCCAGATGGCTGCCTGCTGGTGGTCGGCAATCGGCACCTGGGCTATCACAACACGCTGAAGCGCAATTTCAGCAGGGTCGAGCAAATTGCTGCGCATCCCAAGTTTGTTGTGCTTGCTGCACGGGCCTGAACTCAGTCCTTGCTCAACGCCCTGATGCCGTAAATATCGTAACGGCTGGACTGCCCACTCAAGGCTGAGCTGGGCGGCCGTCCGGCCAGTTCAGGCGCTTTTCGCGGCCGCTTGACTACCACCCGGTGGCTGGCCAGTTGCAAGGCAGCCGCCAACAGCTGCGGAGCATCCTCATCGCTGCCCGCCAGCGGCTTGAACAGGCGCATTTCCTTTTTCACCAGAGCAGACTTGTCACGTTGCGGGAACATCGGATCAAGATGAATGACCTGGGGAATGTCACCAGGCCAATCTGCCAGCAATTCAATGGCATCACCACTGACCAGCGTCATACGTGCAGTAATTTCGGCGACTTCACCACCGGCCAAACGAGCACGTTCAAGCCCATCGGCGAGCAAGGCAGCGATAATCGGCTGACGCTCGACCAAGGTCACGTCGCATCCCAGGCTGGCGAGTACAAAAGCATCCCGGCCTAGCCCGGCGGTCGCATCGAGCACTCGAGGGCGGATGCTGCCACGACACCCCACTGCCCGCGCGACCATTTGCCCGGCTCCTCCGCCAAACTGGCGCCGATGTGCCTGGCTGCCATCCGCAAAATCTACCCTGACACCACCCTGCTGCGGCTGCTTGGCGTCATGCAAACTCAAACCTGCGGCGGCCAGTTGCACATAGAGCCCGGTCGGTAAACTAGCGTCTTCCAGCAAGGATATCTGAAGATTTTCCGCCAGAGCTTGTGCCTGAAGGCGGTAAACGGGATCAGTGCAGACCAAAGTTACGGCAGGCTGGGCATCCGGGTTAGTCATCAATGGGGCGGCTCAATCAAACGACAATACCGGCTGTTCCCGGCAAGCAGACGTGGGTGGCAAGTTTCAGGCGAACAGATCAATCCCGTAGAAACCATCCGGGGTATCTTCGACCGGCAGACTGGCAGTGGACTGATAGGCGGCCATGGCCTGACTGCCGGGGCCGGAAAAGGCCTGCGCGGGCAAGCTGCTGCTGTCCCGCCGGGCAGGAATATATTCGGCATTGGCGGTGCTGGCATTCACTGAGCGTGGCGCCAGCGCTTTGCTGGGTGAGGTCTCAACAGCGGTTGCAACCTGACCCGCGCGCACGCTCTCGCCGGGGACCGCAGGGGTCACCGGACGATTGCCGCGATCAGGCAGCGTATTGAAGGGGTTGAAACCGTCTACCCGCATGACTCAGTCTCCAACAAGATCCTGTCAGATTAGCGGTTAAGCAAATGCTTGGCAATCTGCTCGTTTACCAGGCAGAGCAGGATGATGAATCCCATACATGCAGGGTGCATGCAGCGGCATTAAGCACCCTTGGGCGTTGCCACCTGGTCGCGCAAATACACCGGTTGCGCAGCTGCAGCATCAACCTGTTTACCCGCTGCCCAGTCAACCAACGCCAGACTGAGCAAATCCTCGGCGTTGGGCAGCATCTGTGGCCAGCCCTGGCTGACCTGAACTGCCAACCGATCTGCATATTGCCAGCCAGTACCGGCACCGACCGGAATTGACATGCCTTGTGCCAGACTGACTTGCTCCGGTGCGCATACCCGCTCGACGCCCTGCAACTGCATGGTGTCGCCCTGTAGCCGGTAGCAACCCCAGTAGACTTCATCCATGCGGGCATCAATGGCGGCACACACCTGCTCGCTGCCGTGCAGACGCCAGGCTTGCTGGGCCAGCATGGCCAGATTGGAAACAGCCAGTACCGGCTTGTCCAGCGCCAGCGCCAGCCCTTGCACCATGCCAGTGGCAATGCGCACCCCGGTAAAGGCACCAGGGCCACGACCAAAGGCCAGGGCATCGACATCAGTCAGGGCAATCCCGGCCTCCGCCAACAGCTCATCAATCATCGGCAACAGTCGCTGGGCATGCTCACGTGGCGCTTCAACCAGCCGTGAATAGACCTGCCCGTCATGCAGGAGCGCCGCAGAACAGGCTTCGGTTGCCGTATCCAGCGCCAACAAAGTGGTCATTCGTGTGCCTTCAACCTAACGCCTGCATAACCTTGGCGGTGATGTCTTTGACACTGCCGACACCTTCTACCCGCGAGCACTTGGGCGTGCCCTGGCTGGCAGCCAGCTGCGTGTAGAAATCGACCAGGGGCTTGGTTTGACTGTGATAGAGCGCCAGACGCTTGCGTACGGTCTCTTCCTGATCATCTTCACGCTGGATAAGGTCTTCGCCGGTCACATCATCCTTGCCGGCGACCTTGGGCGGATTATGCTCGATATGGTAAACGCGGCCAGAGCCGGGATGCACGCGGCGGCCCGCCATGCGCGACACGATCTCTTCGTCATCGACGGCAATTTCCAGAACATGATCAAGTACGATATTGGCGTCAACCAAGGCTTGTGCCTGGGGGATGGTGCGCGGGAAGCCGTCAAACAGAAACCCGTTGGCACAATCCGGCTGGGCAATACGATCCTTGATCAGACCGATAATCAGTTCATCCGACACCAGACCACCACTGTCCATGACTTCCTTCACCTGCAGGCCCAGTTCACTGCCGGCCTTGACGGCGGCACGCAACATATCACCGGTGGAAATCTGCGGAATACCGTAATGTTCACAAATGAACTGGGCCTGAGTGCCCTTGCCCGCGCCCGGCGCGCCCAACAGGATCAATCGCATGCTTAACTCCTAAATAGTCTGAAAGTCTGGTGTCTTTTACCCGGGCCGCTACGGGCTCAGGACGCACTGACTAAATAGGCGCTGCCACACAGGCCACCCACTTAATCAGTGTTTCCAAAAAAGGGCGTTCAACATACACGCACTTACCCACCGGCACAAGCCAGACCATGGTCGTGTCGGGACCAGAGCCGGCGGGGCTGACCTGAGGGTCAGCCGGTGTTGCGCATACCGGCGGCGATGCCTGCCACAGTTACCAGCAAGGCGCGCTCCAGATCGGGGTCAAGGTCCGTCTGCTGCCGGGTACGAGCCATCAACTCAGCTTGCAACAGATGCAAGGGATCCGTGTAGGGGTTGCGAACTGCAACAGACTCGGCCAGACCGGGGTTATGCGCCAGCAAGGTTTTAGTTTCCCGCAGTTCAAGCACCACGTCGATGGCTTGTTGCAAGGCGTCGCGCAGGCGCTCACCCAGGGGCCACAGAGCCGGATCAGCCAAACGCTGCTCGTAGAAGCGTGAAATGGTGGCGTCGGATTTGGACAAGACCATTTCCAGCATCTCGATACGGGCAAAGAAAAACGGCCAGTGGGTCATCATCTCGCGCAGCAGCGTCCCTTTATCCTGCTTTAACTGCTCACGGATGGCCTGACCAGCGCCCAGCCAGGCAGGCAGCATCAGGCGAGTCTGGGTCCAGGCGAAGATCCAGGGAATCGCCCGCAGGGTTTCAATGCCGCCCTGCGACTTGCGTTTGGCCGGACGGCTACCCAGCGGCAAACGCCCCAACTCCTGCTCCGGCGTTGCCTGCCGGAAATAGTCGACAAACTGCGGCTCATCGCGCACCACGCTGCGATACACCTGAACCGACCGCTCGGCCAGCGCCTGCATCATATCGCGCCAGGCTTGCTGCGGCGCTGGCGGCGGCAGCAGGGTAGCCTCCAGTACGGCGCTGGTGTACAGCTGCAGGCTTTGCACGGCGATGCCAGGCAGGCCGAACTTGAAGCGAATCATCTCGCCCTGCTCGGTAACCCGCAGCTGTCCGTTCACCGAGCCCGGCGGCTGTGACAGGATTGCCATATGTGCCGGGGCACCGCCCCGCCCGACGGTACCACCGCGACCGTGGAACAGGCGCAAGCGCACCCCCTGATCGCAGGCCACGGCTACCAGGGCTTCCTGGGCACGGTACTGCGCCCAGCCTGCGGCCAGGGTGCCGGCATCCTTGGCCGAATCGGAATAGCCGATCATCACTTCC
>SKFV01000216.1 GCA_007117785.1 Pseudomonas sp. | reverse complement strand
CGTGGTCTGGGTACCGGCAATCAGCACTTCGCAGGTGGTTGCCTGATACTCCAGGTCTTCCAGACAGCGAGTCCAGGGCTCACCGCTGGCGAAGGGGGCATCATTGAGTATCTGGCGCAAGTAACCCAGATTGGTTTCCACGCCATAAAGCCGGGTATCGGCCAGCAACTGGTCGAGCGCGGCACTGGCCTGCTCGCGGCTGGGCTGCCAGCAGATCAGTTTGGCAATCATGGGGTCAAAGTAGGGGGCAATCTCGCAGCCGGCTTCGACCCAGGTATCGATACGTACCTGCTGACCGTCAGCGGCGGGGAAGTCGACCTGGGTCAGCAGGCCAGGGCAGGGCTGAAAGTCGCGGCCCGGATCTTCGGCATACAGACGCGCCTGAATAGCGTGACCTCGCGGTTGCAGATCCTTGCCCAGCTCGCTGAGCGGGGGAAGGTCACCGGCAGCCAGGCGCACCATCCAGTTGACGATATCCACACCCCAGACCTGCTCGGTGACGCCATGCTCGACCTGCAAGCGGGTATTTACTTCGAGGAAGTAGAACTGCGCGGCGGCACTGTCATAGACGAACTCGACGGTGCCGGCGCTGCGATAGTTGATGGCGCTGGCCAATTGGACGGCCGCTTCGCAGAGAGCCTCGGCCATGCCTTCAGGCAGGTTGGGCGCGGGGGTTTCTTCCAGCACTTTCTGGTTGCGCCGTTGCACCGAGCAATCGCGTACGCCCAGCGCCAGCACCTCGCCCTCACCATCACCAAACACCTGTACTTCCAGATGGCGAGCGCGCTGGATATATTTTTCGATAAACACGCCGGCATCACTAAAGTTGTTCTGCCCCAGGCGTTTCACCGCCTCGAAGGCCTCGCTCAGTTCACTGGCTGACTGGCACACGCGCATGCCGATACCGCCGCCGCCAGCCGTGCTTTTCAACATGATCGGGTAGCCAACTTCTTCAGCGGCGGTTAATGCGTCTTCCAGACTGTCGAGTAGCTCGGTGCCTTCCAGCATGGGTACGCCATGCTTTTTCGCCAGCGCGCGAGCGGTGTGCTTGAGGCCGAATACCCGCAGTTGCTCAGGTGTCGGGCCGACAAAGGCAATCCCGGCGGCTTCGCAGGCTTCGGCGAAAGCGGCATTTTCCGATAGAAAACCGTACCCGGGATGGATGGCCTGGGCGCCGCTGTCACGGGCGGCGGCGAGGATCTTGTCAACATCCAGATAAGTGGTTGAGGCAGCGCCTGCACCGAGGGCAATCGCCTGGTCGGCCTGTTGTACATGCAGGCTGCCGGCATCGGCTTCGGCATAGACCGAGACGCCACGCACATCCAGGGATTTCAGGGTGCGCAGGATGCGGCAGGCAATGGCACCACGGTTGGCAATCAGCAGGGTGTTGAACATGTTGCGTCCTTGACCGGGCCGTCCCGGAAAGCGCTTCTGGTCCATCCGGGTCGTCCCGGGTGGGTGATATTGTCAGTGGTGCAGGCTTGCTTGATAACCTCGTTGCGAAGAGTGCAGCGACGCGGTAATCCAGCCGAACGGGAGAAACCGCCAAGCTTTAGCCAGCTCAATCCCATACCAGGTATTCCGCCGGCGTCGGGTTATAGCCATTGCAGGGATTATTCAGCTGCGGGCAATTGGAAATCAGTACGATGGTGTCCATGTGCGCGACCAGCTCGACATACTTGCCGGCGCCGGAGATGCCATCCTCAAAAGTCAGGCCACCCTCTGGCGTCACCGGCACATTCATAAAGAAATTGATGTTGTGGCTGATGTCAGCCTTGCGCAGGCGGCCGTCGTGCAGTGCGGCACGCAGGAAGTTGTCGCGGCAACTGTGCATATAGCGGGTACTCAGGGCGTAGCGTACGGTGTTGCTTTCCTGGGCGCAGGCACCGCCGAGGGTGTCGTGGCGCCCGCACGTATCGGCAGTGATGGTCAGCATCGGGTTACCCAGATTGCTGTAAAGCACACTGCCAGTGGTCAGGTAGACGGCATTCTGTTTGCGCAGTGTCCGTTGCACGTCATAACGCTCGCGTGGATTGGCAGCACTGAAAAACAGGGTGTCGACTGCCTGGTTGCCTTCCAGATCGAGCAGACGCAGTGTCTGGCCGGCCTTGAGGTCATGCATGAAAGGCTCGCCCGCGGCAATGGTACTGCGGAAGCTGGCCTGCTCGATCTGCTTGTCACTGTGGGTCAAGGTCATGTTTTGGCCTCCTCAGAGAAAGATGCGGTCGGTGTTGTGCAGGCCGCGAACATTTTCCTCGCGGGTGCGGCGACACAGTACGGTGATGCCGTCTTCACTGACCCGATGCCAGCTCAGCTTGACCGGCTTGGGTGCGTACTGGGGGTTCGGGTCCAGTGGATGTTGCAGGGCGGTCAGTACCACCAGGGTGTCCATGGGCGCGTAGAGTTCGATGACGTCGCCGGCTTTGCTATTGTCCGGGTGAAACTGGAACTGGCCGTTGGCATCCACAGTGACCTTGCTGAACAGGTTCAGGGTCATCAGCAGATCCTGCAGCTGCATATCCCACTTACCCATTTCCACCAGCAGGTTGTCGACGCCATTGCGGTAAAAGCCGTTACGCAGCTGTTGATAGTTACCGTTGCCATATTTCTCCTGCACTTCACCGGCATCCAGTACGCCGCCAAAGCTGTCGCTCCAGCCGCAGCTATCGCTGACAATGGCCGCCAATACCCGGCCCATATCGGAATACAGGCAATGGCCGGCGGTCAGCTTGGCAGTATGCTGGCACTTCAGGCTGTCGGGCAGGTTCAGACGTTCACTTTTTTCCTGCGCGTTGAACAGCAGCAGGCTGACATTGGCGCCACCTTCCATATCGGTCAGGCGCAACAGCTGGCCACGCTTGAGCACAAAAGAGGTGTGACCACCGCCGGGTAGAACCTCACGGTACAGGGTAGGGCGAACGGGTGCAGGCAGCGTCATGTCAGGTCTCCTTGCGCCGGAGTGGAGGTCAGTGAGCGCGTGACGCGTTCAGGCAGGGCGTCAACCGCGGCCTGGGCCGCCTTGCGGTCACTGTTGAGCGGAATGTCATAGGTAATGCGGGCGCCATAGGCACCGGGAGCTTGCGGGTCGATACGGGTTTTATCGAACACCAGCAGGCGGGTACCCAGGGTGAAGCCCTCGGCCAGATCATGGGTGACCATGAATACAGTCAGCCCGGTCTGTTGCCACAGATCCAGCAGCAGGGCGTGCATATCCTTGCG
>SKFV01000370.1 GCA_007117785.1 Pseudomonas sp. | reverse complement strand
TGGAGCACCGGAAAGGTATCGGTGCTCATGGGTCAGTCTCACTTCGGAGCCTGGAACTCAGTCCAGAACTCTTCGACCTCCTTGGCGGAGATGTCAATGCCCAGGGTCGAGGCTACAAACTTCGCGCTCGGGCGACCAAAAGCAGTAAAGTTCTCACGGTGCGCCGCTTGGTTCCCGACCATCTCGCGGAATAAGGTAAAAACTTTTTCCTTACGCTGCGCGCCAGTCAAAGGGGCAGCTGGTTTCCCATCGGCCATATCCGGCAGGTCAGGGGCTTCGGCGGCATCGACGTACTCAGCACCGACAGCGAGGCAGGCTTCGATGACACGCTGATCGTCAGGGATGAACTTAATCTCCCCCTTCTCAAACATAATGGTGTGACCGTAAGTCGTGGCGACACGCCAGGTACGGTTCATCTTCATCTGCGGCATGCGGGCAACTCCATTTGATGTCTAGTCGGCGGCAAAAAGGGAGGAGGGTGTCCTCCCCCAAATGCCGCCGCTAGAACTTAGTCATAGTCAGGTACGATTTCGTTTGCCTTACCGTCGACCAGATACTCGACGATCAGCGTGCCCTTGCCGGTCCCCGGAGTACCACCACCGGAATCCCAGATGATGTCCACGTAGTCGGTCGTGGAGTACTTGTGCCCGGTCACGTCCAAGGCCGTGAAACCCAACGCCCGCGCATTGACAGCCGTCGCTGTGTAGCGGTCAGGGTCCAGCCCGTCGCCGATGGTAAGGGTGTCCGTCGCAGTCGAGTTGAACACCTCGGAGATGATGACACCACCGCCCACCACGCGCGCCCCGTAGGGCAACTTGACAGCTGCGACAGCTACGCCGTCCTCGAGCTGAGACAGCTCGAAGTCCTGCATGGCAACCAAGGCCCATTGGCGACCGTGGTTGCGGTCTTTCGATGCAATAGCCATTGATTACCTCCTATCAAAGGGCCGTATCGACCACCAACACACCAAAGTCTTCCTTGGTGGAGGTGTTGTCGGTGAAGAACTGTGGCTTCTTAAACCCGAAAATCTTACCGACACTGATCGCGTGCTGGTTCTGATAATCGTCGTCCTCTTCCACCCAGTACGGAGAGCCGATGTCGGCATAGGCCATGGCCTGCGCCCCAGCGAAGATCACTCGCTGCCCGTCGACAGTAGCAGTGGAACCCGGCGTGCCGCCCCACTTATAGGTCGCAGCCGCACCCTTGGTATTGTAGACATACCGCTGAGTGTGAATGGCCAGACCATCCAAGTAGATGGTATCGAAGCCCTTGAAGATCGGGTTATTCGGACTCCGGGGCATGGCCTCGCGCCAAGCCTTCATGAAGTCCTCATCGAGCTTCAGGTGCTTAATGCCCTGGGGGGTCATGAAGACGTGATACAACTCGGTGCCTATCTCGCCGCGAACCGGCTTGATCTGCAGGTCTTGCATCAGCGCCTTGGTCTCGATCAGCATACGGTAGCTGGGGGTATCCGCCGCAGCAACCGCCGTGGTGTCGCCCGCTTTTAACTGCTGATCTGTTGCAGAGGTGTAATCCCAACGATAGTGACGATTGACCGAGGGGGCAACGATGTCGTCGGCCCACTCCAGATACTGGAGGTCGGAGCCAGTACGATCCGCGCCGTTGTTGCGTTTGGTCAGAGAAACGCCAGACAACACCAGGAAGGCCATCTGATCGATACGATCCGCGATCCAGTAGGCCAGGGTATCACGCGCGGTCTTGCGGAAATCCACGATGGACTTCTGATCGGCGATACGACCTTCGGACTTATGGGCGTGACGGAGCTGATCGATGCGGATGGTATCCTCGAACGACCGCAGTGCCTCTTCGTTACCCTTCAGGGTACGGTCCCCGGCGATACCGTCACCGAGAGAATCTGGAACCAGGGTAATAATCGCCTTGGTGCCTTTCTCGGTCTTTTTCAGTTCGGTGATACGTTGAATGACGCTATCCTGGCCAGAACCAATCAAGCGAGTGATGAAGGACTTATTGCGCGCAGCCTTCCAAAAACTCATCGACCAGAGCTTTTTCTCGTGGTCGGTAAGTCGCGCGAAGTTCGTAACAGCCATCCATGGCCTCCTTGCTAATCCATTAGGTCTAGTGACGCTTTATCGCTGAACGCCAACGGAGTTAGGACGGCTGCGCGCCCTACAATGAAAATACACTAAATTTACGCTGCTGCCAAGAGCTTTTCGATCTCATCGTCTGACATCTGTTCAAATTGATCCTGGGTCATCTTGGCAACATCCACTGAGCGGGTCACACCTGCCTTAGCCGAGTCCATTCCTACCCCATCCATTTCCGGGGGCTGTGCGGCAGCAGCACGGATATTACGCTCCACACTCTTCCGGGCTGGGGCTTTCACCTGAGCTGCCGGGTTGATGTCATGAGCTTTTGTCACATAGGACACTGCTCGCTCCATGGCTGACGATAACGGCATCCGTTGGCGCAATGAGTCATACAGGCTCATGATCTCATCGCTCATCTCAGCATCGAACTGATCACTGGTTTCATCCAACATTGGGTACTGCTGTTCGAGCTGACCGATCAACTGCTCGAGGCGTAGACTCTCACTGGTTTGCTGAATGACTTGGCGTGGGTCGAGTTGCTGCTGCTGTTGGCGCGGCATAGAGGCCTGCATCTGCTCCAGAACCGCCTCCCTCTCTAGTTTGCGCTGTTGTGCCCGTAGCTGGGAGACCTTAGACGTATCGCCATCCGCGCGGGCATCCTCGATTTGCTGGTCAATCGCGTTGATCTCAGCGTCGTAGTCGACGCGCTCCTGCTGCGGCTGCTGGCTCTGCATCTGCTGGATGTAAGCCTGATACTTACGCAGTTCCTCCTGAAGTGCTTGTGCTTGACGCTCGGCAGCAAGCCGCTGATCACGCTGGAAGTTATACCGGTGGCGCGGGATATACTTGCCAGGCTCCTCGGTTTGCTCCTCGGCAGGCTTTTTATCAGCCTGGTCTTCAGTCTTTACCTCAAGCTCGTCGGCAGCGGCCTCATCCTCTGGCGTAGGGCGCGGAGAACCAGCGGCTTCAGTAGCCTCCAGTTGCTGGTCGTCGAACTCGTCGTACTCTTCATTTCCAACTACATCTATGGCGGCCATAGTGAAACTCCGTTTTATTGTTCTACAAAATGTTTACGGTCGCGGTGCTCTTGCTGATGCAGCCTTCGCTCGCACCTTCAATTCACCTTCAACCTTGCGGCGGTTAATGTCAGTGGACTCCT
>SKFV01000144.1 GCA_007117785.1 Pseudomonas sp. | reverse complement strand
GCGGGTGAGCTGGTGGCGTCAGTCACCCAGGAATCTCTGATGCGCGAGCGGTCTAGCTGATATGCATGATTTGCAGGCGTGGATTTTCGATCTGGATGGCACTCTGACCCTGGCCCAGCACGATTTTCCGGCTATCCGCCGGCAACTGGGTATCCCGGTCGAGGCTGATATCCTGGCTTATCTGAAAACGTGTGCGCCAGCTGAGCGTCAGCGCTTACAGCTTGAGCTGGACGCGATCGAGCGTGAATTGGCCCGGCAGGTTGCTCCGGCCCCGGGCGCTGCCGACCTGATTCGTCATCTGCATGCCGAAGGGTACCAGCTGGGGATTCTGACCCGTAACCTGCAGCAGGTTGCGAGAGACAGTCTGGCAGTGATTGGGGTGCTTGATTGTTTTGCTGCCGAAGATATTCTCGGTCGTGATGAAGCCGAGCCCAAGCCTGGCCCGGGCGGTATTCTGCATCTGCTGTCGCGCTGGCAGAAGTCGCCGCGCAATGCGGTGATGCTGGGTGATTTTCGTTTTGATCTGGAAGCCGGACGCGCAGCTGGCTGCCATACCTGCCTGATTCACCCGGAGAACAGTTGGCCAGCGTTGGTAGATTGGCATATGCCTGACTGCTATAGTCTGTTGCATTTTCTGCAGCGGTAAATCAGCCTGAGTTACAACAGGTCGGCACTGTTTCTGCCGATAAGCTGAAAGCTTAAGGGCGCTGATTTACTATAGCTTGATGTTCAGGCGCAGAGACAGGTCGATGGCCTGGATGTGTTTGGTCATGCTGCCGATCGAAATGTAATCAACTCCGGTCTCTGCCACGCTCCGCAAGGTGGCTTCGGTAATGCCGCCGGATGCTTCGAGTTTGGCCCGGCCCTCGCAGCGTTCGACCGCAGTGCGCATATCCGCATGACTGAGCTCATCCAGCATGATGATGTCGGCACCAGCTTCCAGAGCCTCCTGCATCTCATCGAGGTTCTCCACTTCAACTTCGACCGGCTTGCCAGAGGCCATCAGCCGAGCCTGGGCTATAGCCTGAGTAATGCCACCGCAGGCGGCAATATGATTTTCCTTGATCAGAAAGGCATCAAACAGGCCAATGCGGTGGTTATGACAACCCCCGCAGGTAACCGCATATTTTTGCGCCATGCGCAGCCCCGGCAGGGTTTTGCGGGTATCCAGCAGGCGTACCGGAGTGCCCGCTACGATATCGGCATAATGACGACTGCGAGTGGCCGTGGCTGACAGGGTCTGCAGGAAGTTGAGGATACAGCGCTCAGCGGTCAGCAAGCTGCGCGCTGGACCACTGATCTTGCAGAGCAGTTGATTAGGGGTAAGGATGTCGCCATCAGCCACAAGCCATTCAACCTGCAAGGCCGGATCGACCTGGCTGAGAACCTCATCAGCCCAGGCGCGGCCGCAGAATACAGCGGCCTCACGGGTGATAATGGTTGCGGTGGCCTGGCGTTCAGCCGGAATCAGTGCGGCAGTAATATCACCGCTGCCTACATCTTCGGTCAGGGCGCGTTGCACATCAGCACTGATCAACTCATGCAGATCATCAAGTTGGATATTGGCCACGGTGGACTCCGGTAAGACTGGCAAAGGCGCGAGTATACCGGAAAAAAACTGCCCCGCGAGGTGCGGGGCAAGGAGTTGTTCAGAGGCTTCCTGAGTTACTTGTCGCCGTTGTATTGGTCAGGGTTGTTGAAGTAGCTCTTGGTCAGTTTGAAGACTACCGGGCTGAGCAATAGCAGGGCGATCAGGTTGGGCAGTGCCATCATCGCATTCAGTGTGTCGGCAACCAGCCACAGGCTACCCAGGTTCATGCCGGGCAGGGTACCGATCGGAATGGCGAGTACCCAGACCAGGCGGAAGGGCACATTGGAGCGCTCACCAAACAGGAACTGGGTACATTTTTCGCTATAGAAGCTCCAGCCGATAATGGTGGTAAAAGCGAAGATGGCCAGACCGATACTGACGATGTATTGCCCCCATCCACCCGGCAAGCCGAGATTGAAGGCATGCGCTGATAGGGACGCCCCATTTTCACCGCTCTGCCAGGCACCGGTTACCAGGATTACCAGACCGGTAATCGAGCAGATGATAATAGTGTCGATAAAGGTGCCCAGCATGGCAATGGTGCCCTGGCGGATCGGGTTGTTGGTTTTCGCTGCCGCGTGGGCTATTGGTGCGCTACCCAGACCTGCCTCGTTGGAAAATACCCCGCGAGCGACACCGAAACGAATCGCGGCCCATACGGCTGCGCCGGCAAAACCACCAGCTGCGGCAATCGGGTTGAAGGCGTAATAAAAAATCATGCCGAAGGCTTCGGGTAGACGGTCCGCATGAATGATCAGAATGGTCACGCCACCGACTACGTAGAACAGGGCCATGATGGGTACCAGTTTGCCGGCCACTTCACCAATGCGCTTGATGCCACCGATCAGTACCAGTGCTACCAGCACAGCGATGATGATGCCAGTAACCATCGGTTGGATACCAAAAGTACTGTTAAGCGCATCTGACACCGAGTTGGACTGGATGGTATTGCCAATACCGAAACCGGCTAGCATGCCGAATACTGCAAACAGGATCCCGAGCCATTTCCATTTCGCTCCGAGGCCGTTCTTGATGTAGTACATCGGGCCGCCAACATGATTGCCCAGCGCATCCTTTTCCCGGTAGTGCACAGCAAGCACGGCTTCGCAGAACTTGGTTGCCATGCCGACAATGGCGATTAACCACATCCAGAACAAAGCACCGGGACCACCAAAGAACAGTGCTGTGGCCACGCCGGCAATGTTACCGGTACCAATGGTCGCCGACAGGGAGGTCATTAGGGCATTGAACGGACTGATGTCCCCGGCCTCGCTGCTGCTGCGGCCGCGCCATAGCATGCGGAAGCCATAAGCCAGCTTGCGCTGGGGCATCAGTTTCAGGCCAAGGGTAAGATACAGGCCGGTACCGGCCAGCAAGGCCAGCATCGGCCAGCCCCAAACGACACCGTTGACCACATCGATAAAGCCGATCAAGGCGTCAAAGAAACCGGTTTCAGAGGGTGGTAGTCCAGTTTCTGGCGTTTCCATCGGCAACATTCTCCAGAGGTAATAAGAGCATCGCTGAGCATAATCCAGAAATCATGATTGCGCCGCAATTGCATGCATCTTGCGTAATGGCGCTCTGATGTCATGTGTAGAAAAAGTGTGACCTGGTTCCTGAAACGCTACATTGTCACTTGGGTT
>SKFV01000049.1 GCA_007117785.1 Pseudomonas sp. | reverse complement strand
GCTGCGGTCGCGCGCCAGGGTCGGCATGGGCAGATCCAGCATCTGATTGAAATCACAATCGTAGATATACCCCTGCCAATCAACACTGACCGTGTTGCGGCACATCAGCCCCGGCAGATTGTCGCTGCTGAAGTTGTCTTTAAGCAGGGTCATATAGGTGTTGAATTGCCCTTTGCTGACCAGGGTGCTGCCGAAACGCGCAATGGGTTGATTGGTAATTGTGTGTAGCTGGTTGAACACAATGCCGAAATCCTCCCACAGGTGCTGCTGGTAATCAGCCTGTAAGGCTTGTTGCGGTGGCGGCAGGCTGGGGCCTTGCGGGTTGTAGACCAGATTCAGTTGCAAATCACTGCCTGGTTGGCCGTAACCCAGCGCATTGAGTTGACGTAAACCTTCAATACTGCGTTCAAACACACCGTCACCGCGCTGCTGGTCAACGTTGTCGCGGGAGTAGCAGGGCAGTGACGCCGATACCTGCACACCCTGTTCGGCAAGAAACTCAGCCAGACCGGCATAGCCGGGTTCGCTGAGAATGGTCAGGTTGCAACGATCAATCACTTCCAACCCTTCTTTACGCGCATGCACGACAATGTCACGAAAGCGCGGATGCATTTCCGGGGCGCCACCGGTCAGATCCAGCGTTTTTACGGCATGACTATCGATCACGGCATAGAGAAGCTCAATGACCTCGTCAGACATGCTTTCTGTTCGCGTGGGACCAGCGTTGACGTGACAATGCAGGCAACGCTGGTTGCACAGGTATGTCAGGTTGACCTGTAACGTATCCAGTTCACGACGCTGCAGAGCAGGGAAGTCAAGCTGGTTAAGCAGAGGCAAGGTATCTCGCACGGGAAAATCCTTACGGGTGACGGTTTGTGCTGTGATGTCACAGTTATGACGATGTTACACCTTTACCGGGAAAAAACCGGTGCTGCCATGACGCGAGTGTTTCCAACTGTTAGGGTAATAGGTAATCAATTAATCAGTTTATTGAGGACAATCCAATGTTCAGGATGCTAGCCGGGGCTGCTGCCCTGTCCCTGTCAATCTTTGCTGTTGCCGAAGAACCCATTATGCCACCGCAGTTGTCGATTGAGCATGAGGAAGCGCTGCGGCAGGCGGTTGGCTCAGCTGGGCGCTCAATCACCAATGTGATGCGTGATGCGCATCGTCATCCGGAGCAGACGCTGGCATTTTTTGGTGTGGAGCCTGATCACACGGTGGTAGAGGTCTGGCCCGGTGCCGGCTGGTATACCGAAATTCTTGCTCCGCTTTTGTACGAAGAGGGCACGCTGATTGCCGCTCACTTTGACCCTGAGAGTGACGTTGAGTACTTCCGCGATAGCCTGGAGAGTTACCAGCGCATGTTGCAACGTCCGCGCAGCAATCTGGACCGGGTAGAGCTGAGTGTACTGAACTATGACCCCGAACAGCCGATGGCTGAACCGGAATCGGCCGACCGGGTGCTGACCTTCCGCAATGTGCACAACTGGCTTTCCGCTGGTGAAGAAGAAGCCCAGATCGTATTCGATAAATTCTATGCGGCGCTCAAGCCCGGCGGGAAGTTGGGTGTGGTTGAGCACCGCGCGCGTGCCGGCGTTTCGCTGGAAGAGATGATCGAATCGGGTTACGTAGCAGAAGATCTGGTGATTTCAATGGCAGAGGAGGCCGGTTTCGAGCTGCTGTCACGCAGCCCGATCAATCAGAATCCCCAGGATAGCGCCGATCACCCCGAAGGCGTCTGGACCTTGCCACCGACCTTGCGCCTAGGTGATGAAGACCGGGCGCGTTATCTGTCGATCGGTGAAAGTGACCGCATGACCCTGCTGTTTATCAAGCAGTGAGTCGTGTTTTCTCACCAATAAGTTGCCGCCGGTAGTTGGTCGGGCTCATGTCCGTCCAGCGCCGGAAGGCACGGGTAAAGCTGCTCGGGTCGAGAAATCCCAGCTCATAGGCGATCTCAGTCAATGACAGGCCAGGGTCAGTCACCAGACGCAGTGCATTGTCCCGCCGGACTTCATCCACCAGCTGCTCGTAAGTGGTGCCATGCTGGCTGAGTTTGCGGCGCAGGTGACGCGGGCTGATTTTCATCGGCTCGGCGATGCGCTTTTCCGAGACTTCTCCCGTGCTTATCAAATCCACAATCTGCTTCTTTACCTGCTCAATCAGGCTGTTGGTCGGGGTCCGGGCCAATAGACTGCCCAGGGTGTCATGCATGCCGCTTAGCAACAGATCGTCTGCACTGCTGAGCGGTTGTTCAAGGACTTCGCGCGCGAGACTGATGCGGTAAGCGTCGCCGTCAGTCGTCACCGGACACTGGAGTAGTTGACTGGCTGCTTGTTCTGTACCGGCCGGTACGGGAAGTTCTACCTGTAAGTTATGCTCGCGGTGTTCATGCAGCTGAACCAACAGTTGTACTATATAGGCCATGACCGCTTGAAGATGCATGGCATGAGGTGCACCCACTGTGTGCAGCATAATCTGTGCCTGCTGTTCGTAGATGCGGATCTCCAGCTGCGCCTGGTTGGTCATCAATGGCAGGTAGCGGCTCAAGGTATTCAAGGCGGTGCCAAGATTGGGGCAGGCTCTGGCTGTCAGGCTAACGGCCTGAAGCGGGGCTGAGCAGGTATGTTTGTGCAGCTTGAGGCCAAACAACGGGTCCTTACTCAGTTGCTCAGCGGTTTGCCACAGCAGGTTTATGCTGTCCTGTGTCAGCCAGTCATTGGCGGAAAGGGATGCCTGGCTCAGATGCCTGGTCAAGGGGGAGTCGTCTAGCGCGCACTGATAGCGCGACAGTCCTAGATTGATGAGCGACAGCCAGCAACGGTGTTCCTTGGGAACGGTCACAGACTCCCCGTTCATCCTGATCAAAGGGGTATAAGCAGTCATGGTACTGTTTCTTCTTTTTGTGGTTCAGTATGTCCTTTAAAGCCTGTTGTACGGCATTTTTTATGTCCCGTCCAGTCAAGTTAACTGCAGTATTCATCAGTCGAATACCCTATATGCCGTTGAATTAGAACCTTTATAAGGTTTGTTGCGGGCGTGTCCCTTCCGGTCAAGTGTCACGTCCGCCTGAGGCAGGTAAACTTATTGTCTCTGTTGCAGACTAGCCTTGTCCTCCTCGCAAGGGGTGGTACTAGTCAATTAAACGGAGCAGCACAATGACAAAAAAAATGCATGCTTGGCAGCTAGCCGCATTGCCTCTGGCAATCGGGCTCGCCAGCTTCTCGGGAAACGCCAACGCAGTTGATTTCTCTATCGGTGACGTGCGGGGCCAATTTGACTCACAGCTGTCAGTGGGAATGAGCGTCTCTACCACCAGCGCCGACAAGCGCTTTATTCATGTGGACACTGAAAGAAACGGACGAGATATGGGTGGCCAGGCTGCTGCTCGTACTTCAGATGATGGCCGCTTGAACTACGACCGTGGTGATATTTTTTCCAAGGTTTTCCGCGGCACCCATGACTTGGCTTTGACCTACAACAATTCGGGCGCCTTCTTTCGTGGCAAATACTGGTACGATTTCGAGCAGAAGGATGGCAGCCAGCGTTTCTACGATATCAGCGATTCCAGCAGAGCACCTTTGGAAAAGGCCTCAGGCGTGTATTTGCTGGATGCCTTCGTTTATCACAACTACGCAATCGGCAATAACCCAGGTAGTGTTCGCCTAGGTCGTCAGGTTGTAAGTTGGGGTGAAAGTACGTTTATTCAGAACTCGATCAACTCGGTCAACCCGATTGATGTAGCTGCATTCCGTCGACCAGGCGCAGAGATTAAAGAAGGCTTGATTCCGGTTGAGATGCTTTATATTTCACAGGGTCTCACGCGGGACCTTACTGTTGAAGCTTTCTATCAGTTGAAGTGGGATAACACGGTTATCGATAATTGTGGGACCTTTTTTGGTTCTGACACTTTGGCTAATGGATGTGTGGACAGGTTGGTTTTTGCTGGCATGGATCTTCCTCAAGGAGACCCTGACCTAGATGGATCAATTGTTGTAAGAGCAGAGAAAAACCGTGATGCTCGCGACGATGGTCAGTGGGGTGTTGCATTCCGATATTATGCGGCGAATCTAAACGATACTGAATTTGGCTTTTATGCCATGAATTATCATAGTCGTGCGCCTCTATATAATACCATTCAGGGTCCTCACGGCTTCCCGGGCACTAACCCTGAAGGTCTAGGCGGTTTAACCGGTGGGGCAGGTTATTTCTTTGATTACCCTGAAGACATCCGTCTTTATGGCGTGAGCTTTGCCTCAAATATCGGCGGTACAGCCGTCAGTGGTGAAGTCAGCTACCGTCCAAATATGCCATTACAAATCACAACTGGCAGCATGACTGTCGCTGGTCTTACTGGTAATGGTGGTGTAATTGGTCGAAATGGCACTGCTTATACTTTGGGTGACGAAATCCAAGGTTATGATCGTAAAGAGATGTACCAGGCTCAGCTTACTGCTATTCACTTTATCGAACGTGTGATGGGTGCCAGTCGACTGTCTCTGGTTGGTGAAGTAGGTGTGAACTATCTTGCAGGGCTAAGCCATTCAGATGGATCCACTTTTTATGGGCGCGACTCGCTATTCGGTGGCAGTCCAACGTTAGACGGTACCTGTTATTCTCAGGCGCCTGGTGGTTCGCCGAGGGCTAATTCCTGGTGTGAAAGTGATGGTTTTTTCACTTCAACCTCATGGGGCTACCGCGCAGTTGCGTCGCTGGATTACAGCAACGTCTTCCGCGGCATAAACCTGACTCCCAGTGTTGCCTGGTCACATGATGTCGAAGGTTATGGCCCGAACTTCAGTGAAGATGCCAAGTCGGTCAGCCTGGGTCTGCGTGCCGATTACGCCAATAAATACAGTGCCAATCTGAGCTACACCACCTTCTTCGATGGTAAGTACAACACCAACGTCGATCGTGATTTCGCGTCTGTCAGCGTTAGCGTCAGCTTCTAATTTTGGCCATTGGAGAAAACAATATGCAAACAACAAAAACACTTCTCGGTGTCGGCGGTTTGGCACTGAGTTTGCTCGCCACCAGCGTTATGGCGCAGCCTGACTTCAGTCGTCTGGGCGGTGAACTGACTCCGATCGGTGCCGAGCGTGCCGGAAATGCATCTGGCACCATTCCCGAGTGGACTGGCGGCCTGGATTCTGACGCCGGCGCACTGCTGGACGACAATTTCGGTGAAAATCCCTATGCGGGCGAGCAAGCCGAGTTCGTCATCACGGCACAGAACTACCAGGATTACAGCGACAACCTGACACCCGGTCAGATCGCCATGTTCGAACGCTACCCGGAAACGTTCCAGATGCCGGTTTACCAGACCCATCGCAGCGTTGGCTATTCAGATGAGGTCTATGAGCAGGTGATGCGCATGGCGGGTCAGGCGGAACTGGTGAACAATGGTGACGGTATCACCAATTTCCCGCACGGCACCTTTGCCTTCCCGATCCCGCAGACCGGTGCGGAAGTGGTGTGGAATCACAATACGCGCTACCGCAAGAACGTACATCGCTTCTACATGCAGGCTATGCCTCAGGTAAACGGCTCTTACACCCTGATCAAGCTGGAAGAAGAGGTGGGTTATCCGAACCAGATGGCGGATGTTGATCACGCGGCCATCCCGAATACACTGCTGTACTTCAAGCAGCGGGTAAACGCACCCTCACGTCTGGCGGGTAACGTGTTGCTGGTTCACGATTCACTGGATCAGTTGCAGGAGCCGCGCATGGCTTGGGTATACAACGCGGGTCAGCGTCGTGTGCGTCGCGCCCCGCAGGTTGCCTATGACGGCCCGGGTACCGCTTCTGACGGTATGCGGACGTCAGACAACTTCTCCATGTATAACGGCGCGCCTGACCGTTATGACTGGGAGTTGATCGGCAAGAAGGAAGTCTACATCCCCTATAACAGCTACAAGCTTGCCGAGCGCGGCCTGCCGTATTCGGACGTCTTGCAAGCGGGTCACATCAACCCCGAGCACACCCGTTATGAGCTGCACCGTGTATGGGAAGTGCAGGGTAACGTCAAGCAGGGGCAGCGCCATATTTACGCCCAGCGTAATTTCTTTGTTGACGAAGACTCCTGGATGATTACCCTGGCTGATCACTATGACGGTCGTGGCACCCTGTGGCGCGTCGGTGAGGGTCACATTGCCCATAACTACCACGAGAAGATTCCGGGTTACTCCATTGAAACCCTGTACGATCTGATTGCTGGCCGTTACATCGCCCTCGGCATGTATACCGAAGAAGAAGCAGCACCTAACTTCGACTATACGCCGAACTACAATCAGTTTACTCCGGCAGCCCTGCGTGCCTCGGGTGTACGCTGAGTTAGTTGTCAGTGTTTTGCTGACCGGTCAGGGATGACCATCACAAAGGGAGCTTCGGCTCCCTTTGTCATTTCTACGATTCAAGCCTGAAGCTTTTCCCGGTAGTGGCTTGGGCTACTGCCAAACCAGCGTTTGCAGGCCCTGGTCAGGCTGCTGGGGTCATTGAAGCCCAACTCGTAGGCGATCTCGGTCAGGCTCAATGTTGTTTCGCCCATCAGATAGTGTGCTTGTGACTTGCGCGTCTGCTCAAAGAGCTGCTCATAGGAGCTGCCGACGTCGGTCAGTTTACGTCGCAGGTGGCGAGGGCTGATTTGTAGTTGCTCGGCGACCTGGTCCAGATTAGCCCCCGTTTCTGGCAGCAATTGCAGAATCTTTTGTCTGACCTCCTGCTCCAGGTCAGGCTGGCGCTGCTGAGATTTGAAGCGCTTGAGGGCAGGAGCAAGATGAGTGGCAAGCGCAGCATGAGCATGTTTCTGTGTTGCGAGTAACTGCTCAGCATGCAGACGGAAACTGATCTGATTGGATGGCTGCAGGTTGAAGCCAGTCTCACGCTCCGCTTCCAGCAAGGACATCTTACCCAGTGGCAGGCTGGCATCGGCAATCAGTCCTGCGGACGCAGGACCTAGTTGTTTAAGCAGATCACACAAGTACCCCAGGATAGCTTGTCGGTGGAGCAGGCAGGCACGGTCGTCGATGGTGACCTGTAAGCGAATAAACCTATTGGCGGTTCTTCCGAGCGACACTGTCAGCAGCTTACTCAGGATATCGGTATTGGCCACCAGACACTCCAGCGCCTGGTCGGCGGTTGGCTGAATTTGCAGGTAGAGTTTAAGTGCCAGCACTTCGCTCGGGTAGCAGTGGCGGTGCAGGGTGAATGCGCGATTGTAGGGTAAGCCCTGGGCTGCAGCTTTTTCCCACAGGGCATTCAGGTCATCAATGGTGTTGTTGGTGGGGAACGGCTGCTTTGCTTCAGGGGGGAAAGCGTACAACTGATTAAGCAGCACCTCCATCCAGAACGCGGCTTCTTGCCGGGAGTACGCGGGTAAGGTGTCAGGCATAGGGTAGTAGTCAGCCATTCAATATTTTATTTGTCTTCAGGGGACATATTTCGCCGATGAATGGCCGTTAAGGTAAAGCATGCTGGCCGCAAAAGACAAGTTAAACGCTTGTTTGACGTGCAAGACTCCCTGCCACAAGTGCCGAGCTAAAGGCGCTGACGCAAAAAATACCTAAACGGAGCAGCACAATGACAAGAAAACTTCACCCTTGGGCTCTTGCAGCCTTGCCTCTGGCAATCGGCCTCGCCAGTATGTCTTCCACCGCCAATGCTTATAACTTCTCCATTGGTGACTTGCGTGGTCAGATTGACTCGCAAATGTCTGTCGGTATGAGTGTATCAACTACTAACCCAGATTCGCGTTTCATTCATACCTTGAGCGGTGGCGAAGCTGCAGCACGAACCTCGGATGATGGTAAGCTCAACTATCGTCGTGGTGATATTTTTTCGAAGATTTTCAAAGGCTCGCACGACCTTGAGTTGCGCTACGGAAATTCCGGTGCGCTTATTCGCGGTAACTACTGGTACGACTTCGAAACCAAAGACGGTAGCCAGCGTTTCTATGACATCAGTGACTCTGGCCGTCACCCGCTCCAGCAAGGATCAGGCATTGAGCTACTCGATGCTTTCGTTTACCACAACTATTTTATTGGCAGCAATCCGGGCAACGTTCGCTTGGGTCGTCAGGTAGTCAGCTGGGGTGAAGGTTTATTTGTCCAGAATGGGATCAACTCGATTAACCCGATTGATGTGTCTGCATTCCGTCGTCCGGGTGCCGAGCTGAAAGAAGGCTTGATGCCCGTTGAAATGTTGTATCTGTCTCAGGGCCTGACGATGAACCTGAGCATGGAAGCTTTCTATCAGCTGAAATGGGCGCCGACCGTGGTTGATAACTGCGGTACCTTCTTTGGTGGTGATGTGGCAGCGAAAGGTTGTGTCGATCGTCTTGTAGTCGCCGGAGCAGACTTGCCTCAGGGAGATCCTGCTCTTGCAACGGGTGGGCCTGCGGGTACAGCTGCTTACATCGCCCGTAGCAGCAAGGATCGTGATGCACGTGATGATGGTCAGTGGGGTGTTGCTTTCCGATACTTTGCGCAAGAGATCAACGATACCGAGTTCGGCTTTTATGCCATGAATTACCATAGTCGCAACCCTTACTACTCGAATCAGCGCGGGTTTGGTGTTGCCGGCTTAATGAACCAAAATGGTCCACAAGTGGTTCAGGGGATTAACGGTGTTGCCAGCCAAGGCGGTTACTTCTTTGAATATCCGGAAGATATTCGTCTCTATGGTGTCAGCTTCCAGACCGACATCGGCGGTGCATCGGTTGCTGGTGAACTTAGCTACCGTCCTAATATGCCACTGCAAATCAATACTGGAGACATGAGTGCAACAGCGCTGTCCATCACCAACAGCCCAGAGGGCGCTGGAGCGAATTTTGATTTCGTGGGTCGGGGCATGCCTGGTTTAGGTGAAGAATATAAGGGTTACGATCGCAAGGAGTTCTGGCAGGCTCAGGTCTCTGCAGTTCATTTCATTGACCGCGTGCTCGGGGCCAGCCGTTTGACACTAATAGGGGAGGTTGCCTACAACCGCATTAGTGGTTTGAACAGTGGTGATGGCAAAACCAGTTATGGTCGTGACTCTCTGTTTGGTCAAAGCCCTCTGGCTAATGGATCCTGCCCCTTTACTGCGGGCAACACTAACGCGCAGAACACTGCTCGCTGGTGTGAGAACGACGGGTTTTTTACAAGCAATTCCTGGGGTTACCGTGCCCGTGCTTCTCTGGACTACAGCAACGTAATCCGTGGCATCAACTTGAGTCCGAATATTGCCTTTTCTCATGATGTCGAGGGTTACAGCCCTAACTTCAACGAAAATGCCAAGTCCGTCAGCATCGGCGTCAATGCTGACTATGGCAACAAATACAACGCCAGCATCAGTTACACCAATTTCTTTGATGGCAAGTACAACACCCTGACTGACCGCGATTTTGCTGCTGTCAGCTTCGGCGTAAGCTTCTAAATACTGGAGACAATAATATGAACAAGATGACTCTTATAAAAGGTGCCGGTGGTCTGGCGCTAAGCATGCTGGCACTCAGCGTAGCTGCACAGCCTGACTTCAGTCGTCTGGGTAATGACCTGACGCCGATTGGTGCCGAGCGCGCTGGCAATGCTGCTGGAACCATCCCTGAATGGACGGGTGGTCTGCCTGTCGATGCGGCGGCTGATCTGGGACGGGGCTTTTATGCCAATCCTTATGCAGACGAGCAGCCGGAATTTATCATTACAGCTCAGAACTATCAGGATTACAGCGATAACCTGACCCCTGGTCAGATTGCTTTGTTTGAGCGCTACCCGGAAAGCTTCCAGATGCCGGTCTATCAGACGCATCGCAGCGTAGCGTTTCCGGATTCAGTATATGAACAGGTCAAGCGTACCGCCGGTCAGGCAGAGTTGTTGGGCGGTGGTGATGGTATTACCAACTTCAGCCACCGGTATATTGCCTTCCCGATCCCGCAAACTGGCGGCGAGGTGATCTGGAACCACAACACACGTTTTCGTCAGAACCTGAAGCGTCTGTATGTGCAGGCTATGCCGCAGGTCAATGGTTCCTATACGTTGATCAAGTTTGAGGAAGAGGTTGCTTACCCACAATACATGCCAGACGTGCGGGCAGAAGATTCACGCAATAACCTGTTGTACTTCAAGCAGAGCGTGAATGCGCCTTCGCGCTTGGCTGGTAATGTGTTGCTGGTACACGACACCCTGGATCAGTTGCAAGAACCACGTATGGCTTGGGTTTACAATGCCGGCCAGCGTCGTGTGCGCCGCGCGCCTCAGGTGGCTTACGACGGCCCGGGTACTGCGTCGGATGGCATGCGTACCTCGGATAACTTCTCTATGTATAACGGTGCGCCTGACCGTTACAACTGGGAGTTGGTGGGTAAAAAGGAAATCTACGTTCCTTACAACAGTTACAAGTTGACCGATCCCGAGTTGAAGTATGACCAGATCCTGCAAGCTGGCCATATCAACCCGGAGCACACTCGTTTTGAGCTGCACCGGGTTTGGGAAGTCAAAGGTACGGTCAAGGATGGTCAGCGTCATATTTACGCTCAGCGTAACTTTTTTGTCGATGAGGATTCCTGGATGATCACCTTGGCTGATCATTACGACGGTCGTGGCACTTTGTGGCGTGTTGGTGAAGGACATATCGCCCATGACTTTGCGCAACAGCTCCCGAGCTACGCTGCCGAGACACTGTACGACCTGATTGCGGGCCGTTACATTGCGCTGGGGATGTATAACGAGGAAGAGCATGCGCCGCGTTATGACGTGACGCCGTCAATGAATGAGTTTACTCCAGCCGCACTGCGCGCCTCGGGTGTTCGCTGATTCAGCAGGAGTGACGTCAGTAGCAAAAAGGAGCTCATTTGAGCTCCTTTTTTTATGTCAGATATCAACTGCAGCTCTAAGAGGCGACCCGCCCTTTTTGTGCATTATCCTTGAAAGCTGTCGGGCTCATACCTGTCCAGCGCCGAAAGGCGCGGGTAAAGCTACTGGGGTCCAGAAAACCCAGCTCGAAGGCAATCCGGCCCAGGCTGAGGCGTGCCTCCCGGATCAGCCGAATTGCCATTTCCATGCGCACCTCATCCAGCAGTCGCTCATAAGTGGTTTGCACCGCACTGAGTTTCCGCCGTAAATGTCGTGGACTCATATTAAAGGGGGCAGCTACCAGTTCTTCATTCACTTCGCGCTCACCAATCAATTGCCGTATGCGTTGTTTGACCTGTTCGGCAAAGTCGACATTAGGTAATTCGCTGAGCATGTCTTCCAGTGAGCTGTCCAACCGGCGTAAGAGAAAGTCGTCCGCGCTGGCCAAGGGTTCTTTGAGTGCTTGGCGGTTAAATCGAACGGCAATACGCTTGCTTCCGGTGCGCACTTTGCACCCGAGCGCCCGTTCATAGAGCGAGCGGTTGCGGTCACTTTCCTGCGGTAGGCGAGTTTCCATCACCAAGGGTATTTTATCCGGGGTAATGGCCCGCCAGATCTTTTCACATTGACTGAGTAGAGCTTCCATATGCAGTGCATGTGGGTTGCCCTTTGGTTGCAGGTAGAGCGTTAGGTATTGCTCATCTTCCGTGGTGTAGAGGTGGGCCTGGGTACTGAATACCGGAAAGAAGCGGATAATCCGCAGAATGGCGTCGCCGGCAGTAGGGCTGGACGAGGCTGCAAGAATCAGTACCTTGAGTGTATTGCCACACGTCATCTGGCCCATGTGCAGACCAAAGTGCGGGTCATCAGACAGCTCGGCAGCGGCATCCCAGAGCTGGTTCATCTGCGCCTGGCTGATTCTGGCCGAGGTCAGATTGTCTCTGGTGGTCAACGCTTTGAGGTGATCCGGGAGCTGGGCAGGCGACTTGTCACAATAGGACAAGGCCTTGTAAATCCCTTGGGCCCAAAAAGTCCTTTCTTGCAAGCGCTGGCAGGCCAGCTGCGACGTCGTTTGAGTCATGCGGCAGTCTCTTTGTATCTTTTTTT
>SKFV01000052.1 GCA_007117785.1 Pseudomonas sp. | reverse complement strand
GGGTGATATGCAAAGGCATCGAACCCTGATTATGGCTGGTGAGTTCCAGCAGGCAGGCATCGGCAGTGAACTGCAGCAATAACTCTGCTCTGGCGGCTCCGGTCCAGCCGGGAGTTTCCATGTCGGAAGTGGACAGACTCAGGCGGAGGCTGACCTCTTCTCCAGTCTCCACCACCTCAGCCAAGGTCCACAGGGCTGTACGGGCGAATCCGTGGGCTGCATCAGTGTGCAACTGCTCAAGCACAGCCGGCGGATTTTTCTCCGGCACCCCGAACCAGGGCCAGCAAATCGGCACCCCACCCCGAATGGAACGCCCTGGCAGAAACTGCGCTTCCTCGCTCAACCACAACCAGTTGCCCTGCCCGGTCGGCGCAAAATGCACCAGATGCGCGCCCTGCAGACATACCCGCGCAGTAAAGTCAGGATGCGTCACTTCGACCTCATCCAGCTCGCCAAGGCGGGTCATGCGGGTGTATTGCCAGTTGGTCATGAGGGTTCCCTGGTGCAGCCTTCTCGGTGGCCTGAATGCTTTGTGTAAAGGTTTCTTTAATAGAATAATTGATCACATGCTGCGACGTAATTTGTCGTAGCAATACCGCATCATGTCGTCTTCAAGGAGATGAACCGATGCAGAAGATTTCTCACCCTGTCAGCTATCGGGCAACACTAGGTTCATACAGTGAGGCTGATGGAGCGCAGGAGATAAGCCTGATCTGTGAAGGCGTTGATGAGTTTACGGCTGCGCTCAATGCGGAGCACTTGGCACCTGGTTGGTAACCTCCCCATTTTCAACGGGATTCGGAAGTAAAGTCAGGCCACCATGGCCAACTTCTATCGCAGCGTGGTGCCACCCAAGGCCATATTTGGCCGCTCGTTATTGTAAGTCAATAACCAACGTGTCGAGAAGTCCTGAACCTGCTCAATGGAGTCGAACAGATAGTGCGACAGCCAGTCATAACGGACGGTTCGGTTGTGGCATTCGATGTAGGCATTCTGTTGCGGCTTGCCTAGCTGGATAAATCTGATGGTAATGCCACGCTTTTCAGCCCAGGCAGCCAGCTTGCCACTGACATATTCAGGGCCATTATCGCAGTGGGTCTGGGCTGGTTTACCGCGCAATTCGATGATCTGATCCAAGGCCCTTTGGAACTACACTGGAGCCCATGCTGGATTCGATTATGCCCTCACTGATACAGCGCTTGCGTTTTGCAGGTCTGAAGCACAAGCCAGTGATCAAGAAAGACAATGAACGCGGAGGTGCAGGGAAGCAGCTGATTTACTGGCTAGATACTGAACCTCTGTCGGAGGAAGAAGCTTATAGTTCATTAGACAAAGCGGATAAGGTTGTCCGCTACCAACGATCAAGTGCCGGTGATGTAAAGCCTTCCTGGCTATTCCGTCTGATTTTCAACCAGGGTGAGCTGAAGAATCGGAGTCATCGCGGTTACTGGTTGATGGGGTCCATTGTCTTTACTGTGCTTCTTCTGGCCCTGTGGTTAGGGCTGGCCTTGTTTGGGCAGGTCAGCAAAACCAGCCCACTCACACTGGGTCAGATGATTAATCTAGCCCTGCTAGTTGGCGGAGCATGGCTTATCTGGACTCAGTATGGCCTGCCTTGGATAAGACTGGTTGATTATCGTGTGGTGAAAGCACCTTTGATGGCGCTGAGCTGGAAAGAACTATCCGCCGAGCTGGAAATGCATCGCGACAGTAAAGGCAACCAGTGGACCCGCTTTGTGCGTTTTACCGGCGATTGCCCAATTTGTAGCGGCAGGGTCGAGTTGATGTCGGGCAAACCAGAACATCGACTACCCTTGGTCGGCAGATGCGTGGAAAGTCCCCATGCACATGTGTTCAGCTTTGACAGGACTCAGCTGACGGGGCATTACATTGGGCCAGACTTACATGCAGTGGATTAAAACTGCTGTTTGATCAAAGCAACTTATCGTGACGGGCGTCCGTAACCTCCATTCGCAACCCGGCAGCATCGCTAAAAACCTCAAGCATCTGCTCCTGAAAACAGGTTTTAGCCCCCTGCTGCAACGCCAGATCATCTACCTGCAGCAATAGCTCCGGCAGCATCGACTGATCCAGCTTAAGGGCTGCTTGCTGCCCCAGCAGGCTGACAACAGCCAGCATAAAAACGGGTTCAGTATCCTCTGGTGCTAATTGCTGCCAGGTGTTCAGGTCGTTGATGACCGAAACAACCATATTGTCAGTAGCCGGGTCAGATAGCTGACCAGCTTGCTGCAATGCCGGCAGTACTTCATGGGCAGCCACCCCCCGACCCCAGGCCAGTACGATCAGCTTTGTTGCTGCGACAAGCTGATCGCCCTTCCAGCGATCAATCCCTGAAGGGATAACTGACGGCAGATTATTCTGCATGCGCTGAATCTTGCGGTTACGCCAATGGCGAAGACCTTGCTGAACCGCAAAGGGCGTCATGGATAGTAATCTCCACAGCATACCCAGCAAGACCCACAACCAGCTCAGGAGGAGCAACAAGAGCTGAAAAGCAACCCTGGCCACTTCAAAGACGACAGTAAACAGCGCAAAAAACACGTGAGCGGCTGCCGCGTTTTTACCCCGGACCTGAACGCCAAAGACCTTGGCCGAGGAGCGGTTGGGTTTGACCCAGTTGAAACTGCCCAATTGGTTGCGGGTGGAAAAGGTAACGCCGGATTTGGACAGGTTGGCCTTGGTGGCCCCTTTGCCGTAACGGCCGCGCAGAATGAAGCGGCCATTTTGCAGCGCCATCTGGGTGTTTCTACCCACAGAGCGGGAAACCCTTACTCCATGACGACTGTTGGCCGTCAGGTTCAGGCCGGCGGCCTTCGTTTGCGCCCGCAAAGACACCCCACCGGTGCGGCTGGCACGCAAGTGCTTACCACGGTGTTCAATACGCTTTTGCTTGCCGAACTCATCTTTTTTGCCGAGATTTAAAAACCCCACTCGTTGCGCTCCTTGCTGTCGCTCAAGCAACCATTACACATTTCACCCACCCTAATGAAGTACTAGCTGCCCGGATAAAACGCCAGCAACCGATCAAGCTCATCACCAAACCGCTTCTCACCCGCCAGAGCGGTAACCAGCCCAATATCTTCTGCTATTTGCTCAATCACATCCCGGCCCTCAAGGTTATCTAGCCAGTGCGCCGGAATGGTTTGTGCGCCGAAGACCAGGCCCAACAGATTACCGGCAATCATGCCGGTACTGTCACTGTCACCACCATGATTAACTG
>SKFV01000153.1 GCA_007117785.1 Pseudomonas sp. | reverse complement strand
GTTGGAATCAGCGCCAGAGTAATGCCCAGCTCTTCCTCGTCGCCCAGCAGATGATCGGGGTCAAAGGCTTTGAATGCCAGGCCCAGGACGGTCGCAACCGGACCCAGGGTGATGTAACGCTTCTCCCAGGTTACTTTTAGACCAATGACTTCTTCGCCCTGCCATTCGCCTTTGCAGATGATGCCCTTGTCGGGCATGGCACCGGCATCCGAGCCAGCTTCGGTGGAGGTCAGCGCAAAACAGGGGATATCCTGACCGTTGGACAGGCGGGGCAGGTAGTGGTCTTTCTGCGCATCGGTACCGTAATGCATCAGCAGCTCTGCTGGCCCCAGGGAGTTGGGTACCATTACGGTTGAGCCCAGATCGCCACTGCGACTGGCCAGCTTCATCGCGACCTGCGAATGGGCATAGGCAGAAAAGCCCTTGCCACCGTATTCCTTGGGAATAATCAGGCCGAAGAAGCCGTTGGTTTTGATGTAATCCCACATTTCCTGAGTCAGGTCCTGACGCTGGGTGGTGATTTCCCACTCGTCGGTCATACGGCACAGCTCTTCCACCGGGCCCTCAAGAAAGGCTTTCTCTTCATCGGTCAGAACCGGCTGGGGTATGCTGTGCAGCTTGTTCCAGTCGGGGCGGCCACTGAACAGGTCGCCATCCCACCATACCGTTCCGGCATCCAGTGCTTCCTGTTCGGTGGCAGAGAGGGGTGGCAATACTTTCTTGAACCACTGGAACAAGGGCGCGCTGATGCTGCGCTTGCGCCAGTCAGTCATGTTCAGGGGTACCGCAATACCCAGAAACAGCACCCAGAGCAGCAGTGTGACAAACCAGTGTACTGGGCTGGTCAGGGTCAATACGACAAGGTAGACCGCCGTTGCCAGGCTGCCGTTGAGCAAGCCGCTTCGGTAGTAGGCAAGGGCAGCAACACAGATAATCAGGCCGAGCAGCCAGAGTAGGGTCAACATGTAACACTCCCGGTTGTAGTTGATGGCACTCTCGTACAGCATAGCTGGTTTTTCGCCGGGCTTGAATTTGCGTATCAGGCCCCCATTGTTAGTACCTATTTCGCGGTAAGGACTTGGCATGACGGCAGCAATTCGCATTCGCGGGCTGGAAAAAGTGTATGGCAACGGCTTTTCAGCGCTGAAAGGCATCGATCTCGAGGTGAAGCAGGGTGATTTTTTTGCCTTGCTGGGGCCTAATGGCGCGGGCAAGTCGACCACCATCGGCATCCTTTGCTCACTGGTCAACAAGACCCGGGGTGAGGTGGACGTATTCGGGCACAATATCGACCGTGAGTTGATGGCAGCCAAACGCTGTATTGGTGTGGTGCCGCAGGAGTTCAACTTCAGTCAGTTCGAGAAGTGCATGGATATCCTGATCAACCAGGCCGGATACTACGGCATACCGCTGCGTCAGGCGCGCGAGCGAGCTGAGCACTACCTCAAGCGTTTGGGTCTCTGGGATAAGCGTGATGTACCTTCGCGTATGCTCTCGGGTGGTATGAAGCGTCGCCTGATGATTGCCCGGGCACTGATTCATGAGCCAAAGTTGCTGATTCTGGATGAGCCGACCGCCGGTGTGGATATCGAAATCCGCCGCTCGATGTGGGAGTTTCTGCAGGAGATCAATGCTCAGGGCATAACCATTGTGCTTACTACCCACTATCTGGAAGAGGCAGAGCAGCTGTGCCGCAACATCGCCATCATCGACCAGGGCAATATCATCTACAACACCAACATGAAGGCACTGCTCAAAGAGCTGCACGTTGAAACCTTTTTACTCGATTGTCGTGATGATCTACCTGCCGGCTTCAGTCTTGACGACTATCCCTTCGAGCATGTTGATGCGCATACCCTGGCGGTTCAGGTCGACAAGAACCAGGGCATGAATGCATTGTTTGCCAGTCTGGATGCTCAGGGGGTGCAGGTCATGAGTCTGCGCAATCGCAGTAACCGGCTGGAAGAGCTGTTCCTCTCGCTGGTGGATGAAAATGCGCGCAAACTCGAACAAGGGGTGGCCTGATGATGTATTGGCGTAATAGCTGGATTGCCTTCACCACCATTCTGCACAAGGAAATCCGTCGTTTTACCCGTATCTGGCCACAGACTTTGCTGCCGCCGGGCATAACCATGGCGCTGTATTTCGTGATTTTCGGCAACCTGATCGGCCGGCGTATCGGTGAGATGGATGGTTTGCCCTATATCGACTTCATTGTGCCGGGGTTGATCATGATGGCGGTGATCACCAACAGCTATTCGAATGTGGTATCGAGTTTTTTCAGCACCAAGTTCCAGCGCTCGATCGAGGAACTGATGGTGGCGCCGGTATCGCCGCATGTGATTTTGCTGGGTTATGTCTTTGGTGGCGTGGCGCGTGGTTTGGCGGTGGGGCTGATTGTGACCCTGATGTCGCTGATGTTTACCCGTTTGCAGGTCGATAATATTCTGCTGACGGTAACTGTGGTGTTTTTCACCTCACTGGTGTTTGCCCTGGGCGGCTTTATCAATGCGGTGTTTGCGCGCACCTTTGATGATATCGCGATCATACCGACCTTTGTGCTGACACCCCTGACCTACCTCGGCGGTGTGTTCTACTCCATCAGCATGCTGCCGGAGTTCTGGCAGAAAGTGTCCCTGATCAATCCGATTCTGCACATGGTCAATGCTTTCCGTTACGGCATTCTCGGTGTATCGGATATTGGTATCGGTGTTGCGTTGACCCTGATGCTGGTCTTTACTGCCATGCTCTACAGCATCAGTTACTGGCTGCTGGTGCGTGGCATCGGCATGCGTCAATAAAGGAAATCAGCATGGATCAACATCCGGCCGAACTGTCGCCCTTGGGTAAGTCCAGTGACTACGTCAGTGTCTATACCCCCTCTTTGCTGTTCCCGATTCCTCGGGCACCCAAGTGGGCCGAGCTAGGCTTGCAGCCCGAGACATTGCCCTTTCATGGCGCCGACATCTGGAATTGCTATGAGCTGTCCTGGCTGACGCCATCTGGCAAGCCTGCAGTTGCCGCCGTGGAATTTATTTTTCCGCTCAAGGCTGCGCGTATTGTCGAGTCCAAGTCGTTCAAGCTGTATCTGAACTCCTTCAACCAGACGGTGTTCAGTGACAGGGCAGATGTTGTGCGCACGCTGGAATCAGATCTCAGCGTCGCTGCCCAGGGCCCGGTGATGGTGCGCCTGTTGAGCATGGAGTCACTGCAGCAGGAAGGCTTCAGCCGATTAAGCGGG
>SKFV01000318.1 GCA_007117785.1 Pseudomonas sp. | reverse complement strand
GGCATGACCGGTGGCTTTGCCTTTGTGCTCGACCAGGAAAACACCTTCTTCGACAAGCTCAACCACGAGCTGGTCGAATTGCAGCGCATCAGCGGCGAATCGATGGAAGCCTATCGCAGCTACCTGGAGCAGGTGCTCAACGACTACGTGGCGGAAACCGACAGCGCCTGGGGACGGGAAGTGCTCGAGGATCTGGATAATTACATCCGCCGTTTCTGGCTGGTCAAACCCAAAGCTGCCAGCCTGCGCGGGCTGATGGCAACGACCCGGGCCAACCCGCAATAAATCTGGCGCAGTGGCTGCGGCCACTGTTCACTGAATGTGTTCGTCCGGCAGTGGTCGGCGACAAAGAGGTGTAGAAACATGGCTGACCGTCAGAGCAACGACTTCCAGTTCATCGATGTGGGCCGCAAGGACCCGAAAAAGCGCCCGCTGCGTCAGCGCAAGACCGAGTACGTGGAAATCCACGAGCAATTCAAGCCCGACCAAGCGGCCGACCAGTCCGAGCGTTGCCTTGAATGCGGCAACCCCTATTGCGAATGGAAGTGCCCGGTGCACAATTACATTCCCAACTGGTTAAAGTTGGTCAGCGAAGGCAACATCCTCGAAGCCGCCGAACTCGCACATCAGACCAATACACTGCCGGAAGTCTGTGGTCGCGTCTGCCCGCAGGATCGCTTGTGTGAAGGCGCTTGTACCCTGAATGACGGCTTCGGCGCCGTCACCATCGGGGCCGTGGAGAAATACATCACCGACACCGCCTTTGCCATGGGCTGGCGACCTGACCTGTCTGCGGTCAAACCAACCGGCAAGCGCGTCGCTATCATCGGTGCCGGTCCGGCCGGTCTGGGCTGCGCTGACGTGCTCACCCGCGCCGGCGTCAAAGCGGTGGTCTTTGACCGCTACCCGGAAATCGGCGGGCTACTGACCTTTGGCATCCCTGAGTTCAAGCTGGAAAAGCCGGTCATGTCACGCCGGAGGGAAATCTTTGAAGGCATGGGCATCGAATTTCGCCTGAATACCGAGATAGGTACCGATGTCAGCATGGATGAGCTAATGCACGATTACGACGCCGTGTTCATGGGCATGGGCACCTACACCTACATGAAAGGCGGCTTCCCCGGCGAAGACCTGCCCGGCGTGCACGACGCCCTCGACTTCCTGATTGCCAACGTCAACCGCAACCTCGGCTTTGAACAATCGCCGGACGACTTTATTGACCTCAAAGGCAAGCGCGTAGTCGTCCTCGGTGGTGGCGACACCGCCATGGATTGCAACCGTACCTCCATCCGCCAGGGCGCCAAATCCGTAACCTGCGCCTATCGCCGCGATGAAGAGAATATGCCCGGCTCGCGCAAGGAAGTGAAAAATGCCAAGGATGAAGGGGTCAAATTCCTTTTCAACCGCCAGCCCATAGCCATTGTTGGTGAAGACAAGGTGGAAGGCGTCAAGGTGGTGGAAACCCGCCTCGGTGAACCCGATGCCCGTGGCCGGCGCAGTCCGGAACCCGTACCCGGCTCCGAAGAAGTGCTGGAGGCTGATGCCGTCATCATCGCCTTCGGCTTCCGTCCCAGCCCCGCCGATTGGTTCCCTACGCAGGAGATCGACACCGATAACCAGGGTCGCGTCGTGGCGCTGGAAGTGGCTAAACACCCTTTCCAGACCAGCAACCCGAAAATCTTTGCCGGCGGCGATATGGTCCGTGGTTCTGATCTGGTGGTGACAGCCATCTGGGAAGGGCGACAGGCTGCTGAGGGGATTTTGGGGTATTTGGAGTTGTAAAGAGCCATTCGCTTTTCAGTAGGGCATCTCCCGGTGGCGCTATGCAAGGCCTATAAGGCGAAGGGGCATGGCACGGATGGCCAGGGGCTGCTCACTTTTTACCTGTCACTTGATGCAGAACAGCTTTACTGCGCCCCATTGCCGCACCAGGCCTGATTTTTCCCGCTGATTACCGGTACAATGGCGCTGAATTCTGCTAGCGGATACCTTTTCATGACCGAACTCAAGAACGATCGCTTTCTGCGCGCACTGATGCGCCAACCCGTTGATGTCACCCCCGTGTGGATGATGCGGCAGGCCGGGCGTTATCTCCCCGAATACCGGGAAAGCCGCGCGCGTGCCGGCGACTTCATGGGCCTGTGCATGAACCCCGAGATGGCCTGCGAAGTCACCATGCAGCCACTAGCTCGCTACCCGCTGGATGCCGCCATCCTGTTCTCTGACATTCTCACCATCCCCGACGCCATGGGGCAGGGTCTGTATTTCGAGACCGGAGAAGGTCCACGTTTTCGCAAGCGCATCGATACCCCTGCCGATGTCGACGCCCTGCCGATCCCCGATCCGGAAGCCGATCTGGGGTATGTCATGAACGCCGTTCGCACCATCCGCAAAGAGCTGAATGGCAGCGTACCGCTGATCGGTTTCTCTGGTAGCCCCTGGACCCTGGCCACCTACATGGTCGAAGGTGGTTCCTCGAAAGACTTCCGCAAAACCAAAGCCATGCTCTATGATCAACCGGAAGCCATGCACCGCCTGCTCGACAAGCTGGCGCAATCGGTAACCAGTTACCTGAATGGCCAGATCAAGGCGGGTGCCCAGGCAGTACAGATTTTTGATACCTGGGGCGGTAACCTGTCATCCGACGCCTACCAGAAATTCTCGCTGGCCTATATGCGTAAAATCGTCAGCGGCCTGATCCGCGAGAATGAAGGCCGCCGCGTACCGGTTATTCTGTTCACCAAGAACGGTGGCCTGTGGCTGGAAAGCATTGCTGACTCTGGGGCCGATGCCCTGGGCCTGGACTGGACCATGGATATGGGTGTTGCGCGTTCGCGGGTGGGTTCCAAAGTCGCCCTGCAAGGCAATATGGACCCCTCGGTACTCTACGCCAGCCCGAGCGCCATTCGCGCCGAAGTAGGGCGTATTCTGGCCAGCTATGGCAAGGGCAACGGCCATGTCTTCAACCTCGGGCACGGCATTACCCCCGAGGTCGATCCGGCCCATGCCGGCGCCTTTATCGAGGCAGTACACGAACTCTCGGCGGTCTACCATGACCCCGAAGCCATTGTGGGTTGATCAACGTCCTCAGGACAAGGAGTGGCCATGCGTCGGGTAGTGTTCAATCAGAAAGGTGGGGTGGGTAAATCCAGTATTGCCTGTAACCTGGCAGCGGTCAGTGCTGCTGCCGGCTACAAGACCCTGGTCATTGACCTTGATCCGCAGGCCAACTCCAGTCATTACCTGATGGGTGAT